>JAZDHM010000138.1:0-8735 GCA_043805935.1 Actinomycetota bacterium | reverse complement strand
CGAACCGCTCGATGGAGTGCTTGGTCAGGAGCGACGCGAACGACAGGCCGGCGACGGTGACCCGGCTCAGGGTTCTGGCCTTGCGGCGGCTCAGGATGTTGCGATCCGGCACCAGGGTGCCCAGGGTGCTGCGATCGGTGGCGGTCACCATCTCGATCGGACCGTCGTGGTCGGTGATCGCGGCATTCTCGAAGGAAAGGCCGGCGACGCCCGCGTGGCGTTCGACCAATCGCCCGAACGGCTCGGGCTGTGGTTCGACCATCAGGCCGCGGAGCGTGCCGCGCTTGATGAGCTTGCGCAGGGGATCACCGCTCCGCCCGTCGTTGGCCCCCACCTGGATGAAGGTCAGCGGTGGACCAGGGTTCATCGTGGCGTGGTGCTCTACCGCGGCCACGAGGGAGAGACCGGTGGCGCGCCAGCGCTCACGCGCGGATTGGTATCGCGCCCAGTCCCAGCCGGGCAGGGCGCCCTGGGCCTCGGAGAGGATCTCGGCGGCCATCGGCGCGACCATCCGATCATCGACCCAGAGGCAGAGCTGGTAGGCGCGGTCGATCAGACGGCGGGCCTCGCCGAAACGCTTCTGGTACAGAGTCGCCAGCCCGAGCAGGTAGGTCGCCGTGGGTGCGCGCGGCTGAGCCCGGACGATCTCCCAGAGCAGATACTCGGCGCGCCGGTAGTCACCGGTGAGCAGCAGCTCGCGGCTCGCCTCCCGGAGCTCCTTCTCCAGCACGTGGTCGGTCATCGCGCGGTACCGTACCGCCGGGTCGAGGGTTGTGAACCGCGATCATGACATGTGACCGGCACCTCGACCGGGGGGAGGGGTCTTCTCTCCCTCGTGAGGGTGGAGTTCCCGAGCGCAACGAGGGGGAGGGGTCTTCTCTCCATCTTCCCCGCAGCCCATCAGCATCCGGCTGCGCCCGGAACTCGCAAACCAGCCCCCTTCATCACATTCAGGGGGGAGTCCCCGAGCGCAGCGAGGGGAGGGGGGTATGTCTCCCCGACCAAGCGCGCTCGCTGTCTCAAACGTCCCCCAGATCAGACGTGCGCGTCGGTGAGGGACTTCCAGGGGGACTTCTGCTGGCAACTGGAACCAGGCAACTGAAGACTCTGTCGAGTGTCGGGTGTCGGGTGTCGGGACGCGGGCAGTGGGCAGCGGCCAGCGGGCGTCGGGTGCGCAGCACCGCCTATCGGTACGCTCCGCCCCTCATGGCCACCTGCCCCTCCTGCGGTGCGACGACGGCGTCCGACGCCCGCTTCTGCGCGTCCTGCGGGACCCCTCTCGAGCGCCGCTGCGCCTCGTGTCGCACCGTGCTCCCCGACGGCGCCCGGTTCTGTCCGTCGTGCGGCACGCCCACGACGCCGCCGTCCGAGGCGGCGCCAATGGAGACGGGAGCCGAAGAGCGGAAGATCGTCTCGGTGATCTTCGCCGACTTGGTGGGGTTCACCGCGGCGAGCGACGGGGCCGACCCGGAAGACATGCGCAGTCGGCTGGGCCCCTATCACGAGGCGATCCGGCACGAGGTCGAGCGCTTCGGGGGCCGGATCGAGAAGCTGATGGGCGATGGTGTGCTCGCGGTGTTCGGCGCCCCCGTGGTCCACGAGGACGATGCCGAGCGCGCGGTGCGCGCCGGGCTTCGCATCCAGGAGCGAGTCGCCGCAATGGCCGGCACGAGCGGCCTGAACGCACGAGTGGCGGTGGGCACCGGGGAAGCGGTCGTCGCCATCGAGGGCACCACCATGGACCGTGAGGGCCTGATCGGCGACGTCGTCAACACGACGTCGCGGCTCCAGCATGAGGCGCCTCCCGGATCGGTCCTGGTCGACGAGCCCACCCACCGGGCGACCCGGCGGGTCTTCCAATACGAAGAACGTCCGCCCGTTGTCGTTCGCGGGAAGGCCGACGCACTGGCTGTGTGGATCGCCACCGCGCCGACGGGCAGATTCGGCACGGACGTCGACGACGTCGGCGTCGCCCTCGTCGGCCGCGAGGTCGAGCTTCGCCTCCTCACCGACTCGTTCGATCGATCGGTGCGGGAGAGTGCCAGCCAGATTCTGACGATCGGGGGCGAACCCGGAGTGGGCAAGTCACGGATGGTGCGCGAGCTGCGTCGCCACGTCGACGACCTTCCCGACCTGACCAGGTGGAGGCAGGGTCGCTGTCTTCCGTACGGCGAGGGCATCACCTTCTGGGCCCTCGGGGAGATCGTCAAAGCAGAGGCGGGGATCCTGGAGACCGACCCACCGGGGACGGCGGTGGGCAAGCTGCGCCTGTCGCTCGAGGCGCTCATCCCGGACGCCGACGAACGGACCTGGATCGCCGGCCGACTGGCCCCGTTGGTCGGGTCGGAGCAGGAGCCGAGCGCCGACAAGGCGGAACGCTTCGCCGCCTGGTCGCGGTTCGTGACCGCGTTCGCCGAGCAGCGCCCGACGGTGCTCGTCTTCGAAGACCTGCATTGGGCTGACCCCACCCTCCTCGAGTTCATCGCCGGTCTCCCCGAGGCGACGCGAGGAACCCCGCTGCTGCTGGTGTGCACCGCCCGCCCCGACTTCTTCGAAGACCACCCGACGTGGGGGTCGGGCCAGCGCAACACCACGACGGTGAGGCTCGAGCCACTCGACGGCGAGGCCACCCTTGTGCTCCTCGACGAGCTGCTCGACGATCAGGACCTCGGAACCGATCGTCGGGCCGTCATCGCGGCTCGATCTGGAGGCAACCCCCTGTGGGCGCAGGAGTTCGCCCGCATGGTGCGGGATCGGCCGGAGTCGGCCACCGACGCGACGCTCCCGGACAGCGTGCAGGCGGTGGTGGCGGCGCGCATCGACCTTCTGGACTCGGATGCCAAGACCGTCCTCCAGGCGGCGGCGACGATCGGCAAGTCGTTCTGGTCGGGAGCGGTGACAGCGATGCTCCCCGACCAGGACCTCGATCTCGAAGGGACCCTCGCCGAGCTCTCCCGGAGGGAGCTGGTGCGGCGGGAGCGTGTCTCCACGATGGAACGCGAGACCGAGTACGCCTTCACCCACAGCGTGGTGCGAGACGTCGCCTACGCCCAGGTGCCCCGCCGAGTGCGGGCCGACCGCCACAGTCGGGTCGCCCGCTGGATCGCCGCCAAGGCCGGTGATCGCATCGGTGACCGTGCCACAGTGATCGCCCATCACGATGCCGAGGCGCTCCGGTTCGCCACGGCCACCGACATGCCGGACGTCACTCGGTTCGTCGATGCCGCCATCGACTCCCATCGGTTGGCAGCCAAGCACGCGGGGCGCCTGGACACGCAGGTGCAGCGGACTCACCTGGACGCCGCCCTGCAACTGCTGCCGCCCGGGGATCCGCGCCGCCCCAGCGTGATGTGGGAGATGGCGGAGGCGCAGGAGGCGGCGGGCGCCATCGACATCGCCACCAAGCTGGCGCTCGAAGCCCGCCAGGAGTTCGACGAAGTGGGTGACCTCGAGGGATGGGGGCTGGCGACGACCAGGCTCGGGAACATGGCCTGGGCGGCCGGCACACCCGACGTCGCCGAGGCATACCTCGAGGAGGCGATGCGGAGGCTCGAGACGGCGCCGCCGGGCCCGGCCCTGGCCGAGGCGTACTCCCACTGGGCGGGTCACCACTGGCTGCGGGGGAACTCCCAGGAGGCGATCGATTTCATCGAACGAGTTCGGTCCGTCGTGGAGGTGCACGGGTCACTTCGGGCCCGGGGGCGCATCCTGTCGGCGGATGGCGGTTCGCGTTTCGATCTCGGTGACCCATCGGCGGTCGATCCGTTCCGTCGCGTGCTGGCCATGGCGATCGAGGCCGACGTCTCGATCGGGATCGCCACCGGACACCTCAACCTCGGCGAGCAGCTGAGGACCGGGTGGGGGGTCGACGAGGCGATAGCGATCCACGAGCGCGGGCTCGACGTGTGCCGACAGCGGCACCTCGAGGGAGGGCGGCAGTTCGTGCTCGCCTCGCTCGCCGTCGACTACCTCCTCGCTATGCGCTGGACCGACGCATATGCGCTCCTCGCCGAGTTCGATCGAGTCCCCGAGAAGCTTCCGTACATGGCGGTGGCATACGCCGGCCAACTCGCCCAACTCGATGCGGTCCGCGGTAAAACGGTGTCGGCTACCGAACTTGAGGAGGGGCTCGTGGCGGCCGAGGCCATCCGCGACCTTCAGGCCGTGGTCCCCGGCTTCGACATCGCCACGTGGGTGTACGAGGTGGCCGGCGACGAGGATCGTGCGTTGGCCTGCGCCCGCGAAGTCGTGGATCGGGCGGGTGCATCCCGCTTCCTGCTCGACGCCTTCGTCATGCCGGTACGAGTGCTGCGGAAGGCCGGTGAGCTCGATCGGGTGGCTCGGCTGCTTCCCGACCTCCGCCGATTCGCCATGCCGCGACCCGAGGCCCTGATGGCATTCGCCGATGCCCTCGTCGCCGAGTCGACCAAACCCGTGGCCGCCCTGGCCGGTCTCGAGTCCGCCGCTGAGTGGCTGGCGAGTCTCGGTGTGAAGCTCGAAGCGGTAATTGTGCTCTCCGAGGCGGCGAGGGTGGCCGCCGGACTGGGCGACGCCGGAGCGGTCGATCGTGCCAGAACACGAGCGCGCGAGCTCGCCGCCGGATCCGACTCCGTCTTCCTGCTGGGCGGGCTCGGGTTGGGTGGTCCATGATCGAGGTCCTCCACATCGCCGGGTGCCCGACGTGGGAGGAGACGAGGGGCCTGCTGGAGCGCGTCACCGGCGAACCGGTGGCAACGCGTCTGATCTCGACCGCCGAGGAGGCAGAAGCCGTGGGATTCTGCGGCTCGCCCACGGTGCGCGTCGATGGCGCCGACCCCTGGGCCGACCAGACCACGAGGGTTGGTTTGGCGTGTCGGCTCTATCGTCTCCCGGACGGCCGCGTCGGCGGCGGGCCGACCGAGGCGATGGTGCGGACCGCGCTCAATCGGTGAACCTTTCCGGCAGGAAGCTGGATCCCTGGAAACCTCTTGCCGGCAACGGGCGTCGGCGATTCTCCCGCGGGCAGCGGGCAGCGGGCAGCGGGCAGCGTTCTCTGTTAGTCGCCCCGCAACCGGCCCAGCCACGGGTGATCCGAGCCGTGGGAGGTCCGTATCGACCCGGCCAGCCAGGTGCGGTCCCGTGCGTCGAGGAGGGGGAGTGCCGCGGTGAGGTCGTCGTGGTCGGTGGGGCCCGGGTCCTTGGCCTTGTAGAGGAGTACCACGGGTAGTTCGATGACGGGGAGGTCCCGCACCGATCGGATCAGCCCTGACGCCGGGCGCCGCACCCGCTGGTCACGCCGGTAGACCCATGCCCCGCCCTCGCGTTGCTCGAACAGCAACTCGAACGCCCACTCTTTGTCGCCGGCCCGTTGCACCCAGGCCTGGTGGGCGTCGCCCAGGACTCCGGCCCACGGGGTGAACTCGCCGCCTTTGACGAGATGGATCTCCCAGCTGGGGAGGAGGAATTCGGCCACCGCCGCGGCGTCGTCACCCCAGACGACGACGTCGGTGTCGGCGTGTTCCCGTCGCGCCCAGGGACCACACCACAGGTCGATCGCCCATCCGCCTCCGATCGCCCACGGGAAGGTCGCCGGCCGGAACAGGGGTGCCACGCGAGCGGGAGTGTGGGTCATGGGGGTGGGCATGGGGTTTGGTAGCACATCACGCGGGCGGTAAGTCGCGATTCGACCTTCGACATTCGACCTTGGACAGACGGGAACGGGTAACAGGTGTCGGGTGTCGGGTGACGGGTGACGCTCTTGCTGGAAACTGGTGACTGGCAACCGGCTTCCCGGGAACCGAACAACACCCCTGGCCGTCCAACCAACGGAGGTTCGATCAACCATGCGCCGCTTGACCATTGCCATCGTCGCTCTCGCTCTTCTCGCCGCTTCATGCGGCGGCGAGGTCGCCGCCACCGGCTCGGACTTCATCTCATCCGATCTGCCGCGAGCGCTCTCCGATGCCCCGCCCGCCGATGTCGCCGCGGTCGCCGCCGCCGAGCAGGCCTTCGCCGCCGATCTCTACGCGGTCCTCGCCGCGGGCGACGAGAACCTGGTCTTCTCACCGCTCAGCGTCCACCTCGCGCTCGCCATGGCCCTCGGAGGGGCCCAGGGGGAGACCGCCACGCAGATGGAAGGCGCGCTGCGCGTCGCCGGGATCGACCCGGCGAGGCTGCACGCCGCCCTCAACGGCCTCGATGCCGCGCTGACCTCGCGCAACCTGACGGAACCCCCGGTCGATGACCGCGAGCAGAAGGTCCAGGTGTCGGTGGTCAATTCGTTGTGGGGTCAGGAGGGCTTTGCCTTCCTGAGTGAGTATCTCGACCTGCTCGCCACCAACTACGGCGCGGGCATCCGATTGGTCGACTTCCAGACGGCCGCCGAAGAGGCACGCGTCGCCATCAACGACTGGGTGGCCGCCCAGACCAACGACCGGATCACCGACCTCATCCCCCAGGGGGCGATCGACGCTCTCACCCGCCTGGTCCTGGTGAACGCGGTGTATCTCGACGCCACCTGGGCGGCGCCGTTCAGCCACGATGCCACGTCGGACGCCCCGTTCACTCTGCTTGACGGCACCGAGGTGACCGTGCCGACCATGCACCAGTCGCTCTCCACCCTCTACGGGGAGGGTGACGGCTGGCGGGCCATCGACCTTCCCTACACCGGCGGCGAACTGTCGCTGCTGGTCGTGATGCCCGACGACGGGCGGTTCGACGAGGTTGAGGCGGCGCTCTCCGCAGGCCTGCTGGAGCAGGTCAGGGCGAGCCTCGCCGCGAGCGAGGTAAGCCTGTCGTTGCCCAAGTTCGAGATCCGCACCCAGACCGGGCTGTCCGAAGCTCTTCAAGGACTCGGCATGATCGACGCCTTCGATCCCAACGCGGCCGACTTTTCCGGCATCAGCACCGCAGACCAGCTGTACGTCAGCGACGTGATCCACGAGGCGTTCATCGCGGTCGATGAGGACGGGACCGAGGCAGCCGCGGCCACCGCGGTCATCATCGGGACGACATCTGCGCCGGTGAGCATGATCGAACTGAACGTCGATCATCCGTTCCTGTTCTTCCTGCAGGACCGGGCCACGGGGGCTGTGCTGTTCGTGGGCCGGGTGATGAGCCCGCAGTAATACTGCCGGTCGTGACCAAGAGCGTGAAGGGGATGTGCCTCGCATCCCGGTGCACAGCACTGACTGCATGTGTACCGTCGGACGGGGCCATCGATCGGGCGATCCGTTGGGATCGCGATGGGTGCCCGGAGGACACCGCGATTCGGAGTCCTTTGGGTGACGAGGGGTGGTTCGAGTCCGCTGGAGATCTCCGAAGGTCAGACTTGAGATCTTTCGCGTCATCCGGATCAGGCTGGCGACGTCTTGTGTCGGAAACCAAGCGGGAGGGGATGCGGATGCGGGCGCGAACACACCTGATGGCGGTCCTGGTGGCGGTGTCGATGGTGGTGGTCGCGTGTGGCGACGACAGCGGAGGGTCGACGGCGACCGCACCGCCGAGCACGACGACAACTGCGCCGGCGACTACTACTACGACGACGGCGCCGACGGTGGTCACCGGGGAGTTTGGTGTCGCCCTGGTTGACAAGAGCGACCCGGATTGGCTGATGGTTCAGCCCACACCGGCGGTGGGTCTGACGCCACTGGCCACGGCGCCACCGAACGGAGTCGGGCTGTTTGCCACCGGTCAGACGGCCACCGACGGCAACGGCGCGACCTGGTATGAAGTGGACTACCCGACCGCCGGGGTGACCGGTGGCTGGGTGCCGGCGGAGTTGGTCGTTCCGATGCCCTCGTTCGCTGACGTCCCCTGTTCCACAGACCCCGCCGACTACGGCGTCGACGCGGGCTCGATCACTCCGCCGACGGCGCCCGCCGCGGTGCCCGGGGGGACGATGGCCACCCTCGTGTACGCACTCCATCACATGTCGGATCCGAACTGTGAACGCACCGTCGTGACCTTCGGAGCGGACCTCGGGGGCGGCAACTATGCGGCGGCGGACAACCTCCCGCCGCTGGGTGGGGCGAGCGTTCCCCTGCCTGGCCCGTTTCCCGGGTCGCTCTCGCTGGACTTCACCACCGATGTGCCGACTGCCCTCCCCTCCGCCCTCGAGTTGTGGGCATGGCACACGCCGGGAAACGGGGTGGTGAACGCCTTCGTCACGCGGCACAGCGCCGGCTCCCCGACGATCAGCCTCGACATGCAGTTCGCCAACAATCGGGCGGTGCACGTCTACTGGGTGACCAGCCCCCTGCAGCTGGTGATCGACACGGTGGACGCCCCCACCGGCACCGGGTTGGATCTGCAGGCGCTCGTGACCGATCTGGCCGCCGTCGATCATCCGATCAACTGGGATCTCAACGGGCCGTCTCCGGTGCCGCCGATCACGGTGAGTGGCTGGGCGCGACCCTTCGAGGCGACGCTGCAGGTGCGACTCCGTCAGGCGCCCGCCCCCGGCGACGTGCAGGGTTCCGGCGCCTTGGTGGCCGCCGACTGGTCGGGCACGGTCGGGGGCGGCCCCGTCTCGTACACCGGGGAGTCGAGCGTGATCTTCGACACCACCGACTGGACCGAGGTGTATGGCTGGTTCGAGTTCACCATCGACCAGTTGGCCGCGGGAACCTACGAGCTCTTCGTCGGTGACGTCAGCGGTGAGGACGGCTTGGAGTCCGGGCTGTACGAGACGTTCACGGTCGGCCCGTGATGGTTGAGGCGAGCAGCCGTCGCCATGTCCCCTCCCCTCCTTCCTG
>JAZDHM010000137.1:0-7493 GCA_043805935.1 Actinomycetota bacterium | reverse complement strand
TACACGTACGCGGACTGCCTCGCGGCAGTCAGGGCGGGTGAGGACATCGACTCCGAAGGCGTGACCGGTCCCGGCGACTTCGTCCCGGGCGGCATGAACACCATCGCCCCGGGGGGACCCTTTTGTTGGTTTCATTGTGGTGCGGGGGGCGGGGGGCCCGCGCCCGCCGCCGCCATCTCATGTTTCGGTTGACCGGTGACGTCGACTTGCTCGGCTGTCAGCCGGCCCAGCTGTCTCCGCCCGGAACCGAGACCTCGTTGACGATCTCCAGGGTCGATACCGGTTCCAGGTAGACCGTCTCGGTCGTACCGTCCGACTTGTCCAGGATCACCACCGGGGTGATGGTGTTCATGCCGCCCGGGACGAAGTCGCCGGGACCGGTCACGCCTTCGTAGTCGATGTCCTCACCCGCCCTGACTGCCGCGAGGCAGTCCGCGTACGTGTAGCACACCGTCCCCGGCGCAGCGGCAACTTCGAACATCGCCGGCGCCCAGTCGCTCGCGCAGTAGGAGCCGCCGTACTCGACGGCCAGCGCGGTGAGCACCAGCAAGTCGTAGGCGGTGTAGTTGTACACGTTCTCGGGCCCCAGGAAGTCGGGGTCTGCACCGTACGAACTGCCGGTGAAGGTGGCGCTGTAGGAGTCCCAGGCCGCGTTGTCGTTCCGGAACCCGGAGCTGACATAGCCGACACTGAGCTGCGTGTCGATGGTCGCCAGACCCAGCGTCTCGAGGAACTCTGCCTGTGACCAGCCGGGCTCGCCGATCCAGTTGGTCGACAGGCCGGCCTCGGCCGCTTCCTTGATCAGCGTGGCGGACTCCAGCGACCCCGCCTCCATGATGACCGCATCCGGATTCAGGTCAGCGATCTGCTGCGCCTGCGTCCGGTAGCTGTCCTGGGTAGCGGGAGCGTCGATGCGGGCGAGAAGCTCAATGCCCCCGACCACGGGAACCGCGTCCTCGGCCGCCGTGGCGGCGAGCTGGAAGCCCTCCACCTGGGTGGCGAAGATCACGACGGTCTGGGCACCGATCATGCCCGCGTAGATCGTCGCCTCTGCGCACAAGCCCGCGTCAGGTCCCTGTGCCCGGAAGATCGGCTCTGCGACGTCCCCACCGATGTCGAAGGGGATCGAGCCGCCGTGCACCGTCGGGCCGAGCGGCGAATCGTGCTCGGCTTCCCACTCGATGAACCAGCTGCGGTAGGGCCCGTAGCCGTGCGCCGGGCTGATCAGGATGTCAACCCCGTTCTCCTCGATCAGCTTGTGGGCAGCCGCCGCCTCGCCCGTGGTGCCGATGTCCTCGGCGACGAAGTCCCAATGCCGTCCCAGCGGCGGGTCGGCGTTGATGACCTCGTCGATCGGGAAGGTGAGGCTCCCCGTGAGCATCTTGCCGTAGGGGGCGAACTCGCCGGTGTAGTAGGCCAACTCGCCGGCCAGGACGTTGTCGGTGTCGGTGCGACACGGCAACGCCGCCGCCGTCGAGCCAGCGCTTGTCGTCGTGGCGGCGGTCGTTCCGGCCGCGGTGGTCGTGGTGGCAGCGGTGGTCGTGGACTCGGCACTGTCATCGCCGCAGGCCGCGGCGACGAGCGCGAGCACGGCCAGGAGCGCCACGACCGGCAGCGCCCTGATCTTTCTCTTCTTCATGTCCGTCCTTCCTTCCAGTTTCCATTCATCGCGGTCAGATCCGGTACCCCTCCTTGAGTATCTCCGTGGTGACGCTTGCGGCGTCCATGACTTTGGACGCCTCCCCGAGGGTCAGCACCATGACCCGGTCGGCGACCTCGAGTGCCTTGGTGGCGTTCTGCTCCGCCAGGATGATGCTGACGGCGCGTATTTCGTGGATCTCTTTGATCTTGTTGAAGAAGTTGTCCACGTACAGGGGAGACAGACCGGCGGTCGGCTCATCGAGGAGCAGCAGCTTGGGATCCTGCATCAGGGCCCGTCCGCACGCCACCATCCGCGACTCACCACCGCTGAGCGTACCCGCCAGCTGGTGGCGCCGGGCCCCGATGTCGGGGAACAACTGGATGACCTCGTCGATCCGTTCCTCCCGCGAACGTGCCCCGATCATCGCCCCCACGTAGAGGTTCTCCAGCACGGTCAAATCGGGGAAGATGCCCTTCTCCTGCGGCACGTAGCCGATGCCACGTGCCGCACTCACCCATGCCGGGACGCGGGAGATGTCCTCGCCGTCGAACCGCAGTTCTCCCTCCATGAGCGGAATCAGGCGAGCCAGGGTGGCCAGCAGTGTGGTCTTGCCTGCCCCGTTTGCCCCGAGCACGGCGAACACCTCGTGCCCGACGCTGAGGTCGAGGCCCTTGATCACGGTCACGCCGTGATAGCCGCTGCGGATGCCCTTAGCGTCCAACATGGCCCTTGCCCAGGTACTTCTCCACCACCGTCTCGTGCTCCCGGATCCACCTCGGGTCGCCCTGCAGGAGCACGCTCCCCTCCGCCATGAAGTGGACGTAGTCGCTCAGGCTCCAGATCACGTTGAGGTCGTGCTCCACGATCACCACCGAGACGTTCTCCTCGGTGGCCTTCTTCTTGATCAGGTCCATCACCCGGTCCCGTATGCCCGCCGGCAGGCCGGCGGTGGGCTCGTCGAGCAGCAGCAGCTTGGGCCGCAGCAGCAGGCAGCGAATGATGTCGAGGAGCTTCTTCTCACCCGCCGACTTGGCGAAGCCGTAGGGGTCGTCGAACGGCAGCAGATCCAGGTACCCCTGGATCTCGTCGCCGTACTCCGACCACACCTTCCGTTCCCGGAAGATCCGGTGGGCCCGCTCGTCCCGGGCCTTCGAAGCCGCCAGCAGCAGCGAATCCCAGATGGTCAGCTGCTCGAAGTCTTGGATCACCTGGTTCGTCTTCACCACGCCGAGCGAGGCAATGGCGTACGTCGGCTTCGACGAGAGCGCCACCTCCGGTGAGGATCCGTCCGCCGTAGAGAAGGAGATCTTCCCCCGGTCGAGCCGCAGCGAGTGCATGACCATGCGCATCAGGGTCGTCTTTCCGGCCCCGTTCGGCCCGATCAGGCCCTCGATGGGATGCTTGCCCAGGGTGAGGTCGGCCACGTCGACGACGACACGCCCGTCGAAGGACTTGACCGCGCCCCGGATGCGGATACTCGCCCGGGAGCCGACCACGGCGGTACGGTCAGGCACGGCCGGGCCTCCTGACCGTCTTGTCCCGTCGCATCCTGCCGAGGATGCCTAGGGGCCGGGTCATCAGCACCAGGATCAGCGTGGCCCCGTACAGCATCTGGCGGAGCACGGGCAACGCCTGCCTACGCCACTCCGCGGGGAACGGCACCCAGATCATGAACACGAGTTCGAAGAGCACTCCCACCAGGATCACGCCGAGCACCGCGCCCCAGGCCCGAGCGGCGCCTCCCACCACCAGGCCCACGATGGCCGCCAGGGTCACTCCGATCCCCAACTCCACCGGTCTGATGTAGTGGAGCATGACCCCATACATCGCCCCGAGCAGGCCCATCATCGCCGACCCGGTGGCGAACATCACCAGCTTGGCGCGGAATGTCGGCTTCCCCAAGCTGCGGGCCAGGGGTTCGTTCTGGCCGGAGGCGATCAGCAGCCGGCCGTAGGGGGACCGGTGCACCTGGAGGACGTAGTACAGGATGAGAGCCACCACCACGGTCGTGATGCCCAGCCACAGAAACGTGTTCGCCTTCTGCGCGCCGATGTCGAAGGGGAATTCCGTGGTCCCCATGCCCTCGGCTCCCCCGGTCCAGGTCCTATTGGTGCTCGAGAGGCCAAAGACGATGGCGGCAAACCCCAGCGTGCCGAGGAGGATGCCGTCGGCGTCGAGGTCGACGATCAGCCAGCCCACCAGCAGCCCGGCGAGGCCCGCAGCCACCGTGCCGAACAGGAGGGAGAGGAAGAAGGGCCAGAGCACCCCCCAGTTCTCCGGCCAGGGGACGTGGACGAAGAACATCCCAAAGGCGTACATCCCCACGCCGTAGAAGCCGACGATGCCGAAGTTGCCGATCCCGGCCAGCCCCATCTGCAAGTGGAGCAGCAGCGCCAGCCCCACGGTGGTGACGATGAGGATCACCACTGTGACGACGTACTGCGTGAGCCAGTCGAGGTTCATCGCGCCTACACCTTCCCCGCCTCGGACAGCCGGTTCCCCCGGAACTTCAAGATCACCATGAACAGGGCGATCACGATCACCTGCGCATAGACGGGCGTGGTGTTGAGCCCCGGCATCAGCTCCAGGAACGAGAGGACGACCCCGGTGCCCAGCCCGGCGACGATGACCCCGCCGATCCCCTTGGCCCCGCCGATGAGGACGACCAGGAGAATGAAGAGGAACTGGTCCCACCCGAGCCAGGCCCGGACGGAGGTGTTCACCCCGTAGAACGCCCCGGCGGCGCCGCCGGCCATTCCGGCGATGAACCAGATGAGCATCGTGACCGCCAGGGGGTTGATGCCGCTCACCTGCGCCAGTTGCTCGTCACCGGCCAGGGCGCGGATCTGGACGCCGAGCCGGGACTTGCGGATGAACCAGTAGAGCAGCAGGGCGATGCCCAGCGCACTGGCCAGCGCGGTGAGCCGGAAGAGGCTCACCCCGACGCCGAACACCTTGAGGGTCCGCGGGATCGGCACGTCGTAGTACCGGAACTCGAAGCCGAAGATGAACTGGAGGCCGTACCGCATGAAGACCGACAGCCCGAACGAGATGATGATCATCTCGACGACCCCCACGTTCCGCTGCTTCGCCGGCCGGAAGATGGCGAAGTAGGTGGCCACGCTGACCAATCCGGCCAGCGCCGCGGCCGGGAGGAGGGTGAGGTAGAAGTTCAGCCCGAGGTGGGTGTTGACCCACATCCCCAGGTAGGCGCCGATGGTGACAGTCTCGGCGTACGCCACGTTGATCAACCCGGTCAGGCGGTAGAGGAGGGCGAAGCCGAGCGCCGCCAGCACCAGGGGAGCGTCCGAGGTCATCCCGATGACCAGGGACTTCCGGGCCAGGGACCAGGTGGCCACCAGGATGACCAGGGCAACGAGGGCTGCCGGCCACTTGACCGTGGGCTTGTTGACGATTCGGAGCCAGCCCGCCCGCCCCGTCTCGGGGCGGCTCGGTGCTTCAGGACTCAGATCGGGATCCGCTGTCACACCAGCCTTCTTCCAGAGGCCCAGGCCGTGATCCTCGTTGATTGATTATCGATCATACCGGGTGACGGGAATCCCCGTCAATCGAGGCACCGTCAGGCGTGCACTCCCCGTCCCCTTCCTGACCGCAACGCTCGGTAATCGATGATGCGGACCGTATCGGGTCGATCCCGGCGCGGACAGGGGCCTCAGTCCCACCGTGAAAGTCCCTCGCGCGGACCCCCCGGCGGGCGGCGGTCCCCCCGGCGGTACCCTTCGCCCGATCAGCGATCCCCGGATCGGGAGCCGGATGCATGGGCACAGGTGCGATGACCGACCGAGCCGGCCCGGCCCTGCATCGGGTGCTGCAGCGATTCGATCGTCCCCGTCTCGACGACGTCGCCGCCGCGGTCGGCGCCGAGCTGGAGCGCCCGGAGGTGGCGGCGACCCTCGACGGGGCGCACACCGCGGCGGTGGCGGTGGGGAGCCGCGGCATCGCCGGCCTCGTCGACATCGTCAGGTCGGTCGTCTCCTGGCTCACCGAGCGCGGGCTCGAGGTGTTCCTGGTTCCGGCGATGGGCTCGCACGGCGGGGCGACCGCAGACGGCCAGCTCGAGATCCTCGCTCACCTCGGGATCACCGAGACCGCCGTCGGCGCACCGATCCGCAGCTCGATGGAGGTCGTCGAGATCGCCTCGGTCACCTCTCCCCACGGCCGCGAGGTCGGCCTGTTCATGGACGCCATCGCCTGGGGCGAGGCGGACGTCGTGATCCCGGTCAACCGCATCAAGCCGCACACCGGATTCCGCGGTCCGGTCGAGAGCGGGATCTGCAAGATGCTCGCCATCGGGCTGGGCAAGCACGCCGGAGCGCGTCGGCTCCATGGCGAGGGCTACGGGGTGTTCGACCGTCTGATCCTCGAGGCCGGCCGGGCGATCCTCGCCACAGGCCGCGTGGCGTTCGGGGTGGGTGTGATCGAGAACGCCTACGGCGAGGTCGCCGTAGTGGAGGCGGTGCCGGCGAGCCGGGTGGTGGAGCGCGAGCAGCAGCTGCTCGCCCAGGCCCGCCGGCTCATGCCCCGGCTGCTGATGCCGCAGGTAGATGTCCTGGTCGTCGAGCGGTTCGGCAAGAACGTCAGCGGGGTCGGGATGGATGCCAACGTCACCGGGCGGGGCGAGACCGGGGTGGCGCTCCCCCAGTTCGACGGCCCCGCCATCGCCCGGATCGTGGTGCTCGGCCTCACCGAGGAGACCAACGGGAACGCCCACGGGATCGGGCTCGCCGACCTGATCACGCAGAGGGTCTTCGACCAGATCGATCGCGGCGCCACCTGGGTCAACTCGCTCACCGCCGGGTCCCTCGCCTGCGGGCGGATCCCCATGGCGCTGCCCACCGATGACGAGGCGATCACCGCCGCCATCCACTCCCTGGCGGGGGTCGATCCGGGCGAGGCCCGGATCGTCAGGATCAGGGACACCCTCCATCTCGGCGAGATCGCCGTTTCCGAGAATCTGGTCGAGACGTGCCGGCGGATCGAGGGGTGCACGCCGGGCGGCCCGTGGGACGGGACCTGGGCCGAGCGGGTGTGACCGCCGAGCCCCGAGTTGGGGCCGGATGGCCGTGACCTCCCGCCCGGGGTTCGTGATTCACTGTTCGTGGACCCCACGCAGAAGGACGCCGATGGCCGATCCCGACCTGATGGAGCGAGCCAGGTCGCTGTTCCTCAGGGAGGACAACACCTACGGCTGCGCCGAAGTGGCGCTGGTCGCCCTCCAGGAGCACTGGTCGCTCCCCGACCCGATGGACTCGTCGGCGGCGATGGCCCTCAATGGGGGCGTCGCCTACTCGGGAGGCACGTGTGGGGCGATCACCGGAGCGGCGATGGCGCTGGGACGGCTCGCCGAGCAGCGCTGCGGCGACCACCGAGAGGCCAAGCGAGTGGCCCGGACGATCGTGCAGGGCCTGATGAAGGGCTTCGCCGAGACCCAGGGCTCCACCGACTGCCGCGACCTCACCGGATACGACATGGCCACCGACCACGCCGCCTTCATCGCCAGCGGGATCTGGCGGGACGTCTGCATGCGCCAGCTCGAGTACGCCCTCGGCCTGCTCGCCCCATTGGGGGACCCGGCGGTGTGGCAGGCGGAGATGGACCGCCTCGCCCCCAGCGGAACCAGGGCCCCGGGGTGAACCGGGGAGAGGCTTGCCCGCCCCGGGAAGAGGGGCATTTCGGCGTATTGACGGTCCCGGAAGCGCTCCCTATCGTGAAATAGTCGATAATCGATGATCGCCGGATCTGGTTCCGAGAAAGGGCCGGAGATGTTCAAGGCCGTGCGACGCGACGAGGCCGAGGTGTTCAACCTCCCCGGGCGGGATTGGCTCCTCTA
>JAZDHM010000136.1:0-6370 GCA_043805935.1 Actinomycetota bacterium | reverse complement strand
ATCGGCATCCGGATCGGTGACGCCCATCACGATCGCCACCTTGCAGCGAGGCGACATCGCCCCGCTCGACCACCACTTGGTCCCGGTGATCAGGTAGTCGCCGCCGTCGGATTCGATCCTGCAGGAGATGTTGGTGGCGTCTGACGATGCGACCGCGGGCTCGGTCATCGAGAAGCAGGACCGGATCTCGCCTTCGAGCAGCGGCACCAGCCAGCGTTGCTGCTGCTGGGGCGTCCCGAACATCGCCAGGATTTCCATGTTGCCCGTGTCGGGCGCCGCACAGTTGGTGGCGCGGGGGGCGAGAAACGGGCTCCATCCGGTCATCTCGGCGAGGGGGGCGTACTCCAGCGCCGACAACCCCGCACCCCAGCGTTCGTCAGGAAGGAAGAGGTTCCACAGGCCGCGTCGACGCGCCTCGGCGATGAGTTCGGTGTACACCACGAGATCGCCATGCGGGCTGCCGGCGGCGGCGACCTGTTCCTCGAAGCGGGCTTCGGCGGGGAACACCGCCTCGTCCATGAAGCCCTTCATGCGCGATTGCCAGTCGCGCGCCCGCTCGCTGAACCCGAAGTCCACTCCGCCTCCGTGTGTCGACCCGGGCGGAGTCTACGGGGACCGCCACGGCCCCGGCCGGGACCGACGGAGGCGTGCGGAGCCGCACGACATCGGGAAGAACGGCCCTTCGTCGCCTCCGCGGCGAACCGTAGCCTGCATCCATATCCATGGAACTCCGACGGGGTCTCGTGATCCTGGTGGCGCTGGTGATCATGACGGCCTGTGGTGACGACGACGCGACCACCACCACGACTGTCTCCTCGACGACCACCGCGCCATCCACGACCAGTGCTCCATCGACGACCACGACCGTCGCCGCCACCACGAGCACCACCGCCACATCCACCCCCACCACCACCCAGCCCAATCCGGAGATGATCGCGGTGGCCGGGCTGTGGCGCTGGCCCGCGACCCACACGAGGTACATCATGCTCGGAGAGAGTGGCGTGATCTCGGCCGGTGACGTCGTCGACGGCGTGCTTCAGCTCCCCCTTGCCGGAGAGTGGACCATGACCGACGGGGTCATCGAGATCCGGTTTCTCGAGCTGAGCGGAAGCTGCGCCAACGAGGCGATCGGGCGCTACGACGCACGGCTGTCGGGAGGCAACCTGGTGATGACCCTGATGGGTGACGACTGCGCCAACCGGGCCATGTGGCTGATTGGCCTCGACCGCCAGACGAGGACGTGGATCCCCGCTGAGCCCTAGGACTCGGAGGTTGGACAGCGGTTCACAGCGGCGCCGGTAGGGTTGCCCGATGCTCAACGCCGCCGATCCCTTCGCCCCCGCCACCTGCTACCGCCACCCCGATCGGCAGACCCGGCTGGCGTGCTCGACGTGCGGTCGGCCGATCTGCGTGGAGTGCTCACGCGACGCCGCGGTCGGCCAGAAGTGCCCCGACTGCGCCCGCCCCGAAGGGCGCCATCGCGTCATCACCGCCGCCTCGATGCGGTCGATGGCTCGACGGACCGCCCCGGTCACCTATGTCCTCATCGCCGTCAACCTGGCCGTCTTCGTGATCGGCCAGGCGAACGGCAATCTGGGCGACCGGATGTTCGTCGACGGCGCCCAGTACCGGCCGCTGATCCAGGCGGGCGAGTGGTGGCGTCTGTTCACGGCGATGTTCCTCCACGCCAACATCGCCCACATCGGCTTCAACATGTGGGCACTGTTCCTCTTCGGCCCGGCGCTGGAGCGGCGCTTCGGGTCGGTGTCGTTCACCGCTCTGTACCTGGCATCGGGGCTGGGCGGCGGGGCGATGTACCACCTGGTCGGCCGCATGGAGCCGGCCATCGGCGCCTCCGGGGCGATCTTCGGGCTCTTCGGGGCGTTGATCGCCGCCACCTACCGCCAGCGCCACACCCCGGCAGGTCGCGCGGTGTTCTCCCAATTGGTGATGTTGCTCGCCCTCAACCTGGCGATCCCGCTGATCGTCCCCAACGTCGCCTGGGAGGCACACCTTGGAGGCCTGGTCGCCGGGGTCGCCATCGCCGCCGCCTGGGATCGGCTCCCCATCGAGGGCCGGGGCGCGGTCCGTCGGCGGGTGGCGGTGGCCATGGTCGTCGCCGGCGTGGCCTTTGGCGCGGTGATTCTGTAGGCGAATCGCCATCGGCGAATCGCCGCTGGCGATTCGCCGGCTGCCAGCTACCAGCTGCCAGCCAGACAGAGCCGGCGAAGACTCAACGCGGACTCTCGCGGGAAGCGGGAAGCGGGAAGCGGGCAACGGGCAGCGGGAAGCGGGCAGCGGGGACGGGTGAGGGGCGAGCGGCGACGCCTAACCTCCCCCAATGACCGACCTGCTCGACTTGATTCGCCGGTCGGTGATCGGCGAGGACGACGTCGTTGACGGGCCGTTCGGACCGCGCCGAGTCACGTACGCCGACTACACCGCCTCCGGCCGGTCGCTCATGTTCATCGAGGACTTCATCCGCGACCAGGTTCTTCCGCTCTACGCCAACACCCACACGGAGTCATCGGGCACCGGCCGCCAGACGACGCGCTTTCGCGAAGACGCCCGGGAGATCATTCGCCGGTGCGTCGGCGCCACCGACGAACACGTCGTCATCTTTGCCGGCAGCGGCTCCACCGGGGCGATCGATCTGATGGTTCGAGTCCTCGGCCTCCGCATCCCCGAGGGCCTGGACGAGCGATTCCGCCTCAGCGACCACATCCCCGCCGACCAGCGCCCGGTGGTCTTCATCGGGCCGTTCGAGCACCACTCGAACGAACTGCCATGGCGGGAGTCGATCGCCGACGTCGTGGTGATCCCCGAGACCGCCGACGGCCACGTCGACATGGACGCTCTCGAGATGGCTCTGGCAGCGCACACCGCCAGGCCGCTCAAGATCGGATCGTTCTCGGCGGCGTCCAACGTCACCGGCATCACCACCGACACTGCGGCCGTGTCGGCGATGCTCCACCGCCACGGTGCACTCGCGTTCTGGGACGTGGCCGCCGCCGCTCCCTACGTAGCAATCACGATGGGCCCCGAGGACCCGGCCGCCTCGCACTCCTACAAGGACGCCATCTTCATCAGCCCCCACAAGCTGATCGGCGGACCAGGGACGCCGGGGGTGCTGGTGGCTCGCCGGGAGCTGTTCACCAACCGGGTGCCGACGGTCCCCGGCGGAGGCACGGTCGCCTTCGTCAACTCGGCCCACCACCGTTACGTCGATGACGTCGAGCGGCGTGAGGAAGGCGGCACTCCCAACATCGTCGGGGCGATTCGCGCCGGCATGGTGTTCGCACTCAAAGAGGCGGTGGGCACCGACACCATCCGGGCGCTCGAGCACTCGTTCATCCGCCGGGCCATCGACTCGTGGTCGCAGAACCGCAACATCGAGATCCTCGGCAACCCCGATGCCGACCGGCTGTCGATCGTCTCGTTCGTCATCCGCCACGCCGGCCGCCGCCTGCACCACAACTACGTCGTGGCACTGCTCAACGACCTGTTCGGCATCCAGAGCCGGGGCGGCTGCTCATGCGCCGGGCCTTACGGGCACCGCCTGCTGGGCATCGACGTCGAGACCAGCGAGGGATACGACCGGGAAATCGCCCGGGGTTGCGAGGTCATCCGCCCCGGCTGGGTGCGGGTCAATTTCAACTACTTCATCTCCGAGGAGACGTTCTCGTTCATCCTCGCTGCAGTCCACCTCGTCGCCGACGAGGGGTGGCGGATGCTCCCCCGGTACACCTTCGATCCGGCCACCGCGCTGTGGAACCATGTGGAAGCGAGGCACGGATCGGTGCTGGGACTCGACGACGTGGCGTTCACCCCCGACGGCCTGGTGCATCCCGACCGGCGTCGTACGGAACCGGTCGAGCGCCTCGCCGACTACCTGGCCGATGCCCGGGCACTGCTCGCCGGCGCCAGCCCGTCACTGGTCCCTCTCGAGTCGCCCGAGTTGACGCCCGACTTCGAGCGCCTCCGCTGGTTCGCCCTGCCCCGCGAGTTGAACGAGGAATTGGCCAAGAGCACGTAGTCTGCCGCCTACTCGACGATCCGCCCCCGCCACGCCGGGGGCTTCGGCCGTCCGGCGTGCTCCAACAGGATCGTGGCGTGCTCCCGATAGTGGCTCGCCGCCGCCGACAGATCCCAGCCGTCGACGAGGCCCGGCCGCTTCGGATCCCCACCCGGTGGGAGCCCCGACACTGCGGCAATCATCTCCCGCCGAGCACCCTCGTACTCCTTGCGCGCCGCCTGCGGAGAGACGCCTTTCCACTTGGCGTACACCGCGTCGTTGAACTTCTGCCACGACGACGGGTAGGGCAGCCGGGGAGCCTTCGACACGACCCGCGCGTAGCGCCGCTCCCAGGCAGCCAGATGCACGAGGTGCTCGCCCAGGGTCCACCCGCCGCCCACCTGCCGACGGAGATCCGCATCCCGGTCGAGTGACAGCCCCAGGTCACCGAGGACGGCGTGGAATCGCGCCCTTCGGTCCCGCAGGTAATGGAGATACTGGTCCCGGTCCACCCGCCCGTCTCCCGGCTCGCCGGCCCGAAAGGTATCAGCCGACGAGTGCCCTCAGCATCTGACAGGACCCCTTCGCGCTCCGTAGGCTCAGGCCACGCCCCACACGGAGGACCTCTTGGTTGTCACGACCGCCGAGGCGATGGCACCACCGGACCGGGGATGGCGCTACCACCTGCGCCACCAGACGGCCTGGTCGCGAACGGTGCTCACCGCCGGAATCCTGGTCAATCTGTTCTTCTTCGCTGGCGTCATCGCCGTGCTCAGCGCCCACGGGTGGAGTCGGGTGTGTCCCGAGGGGGTCACCCGCATCGAGTGCTCACCCTCCGACCCGCTGGCCGCAGGGCTGAAGTCCTCCGGACTGGGCCTCGTGGCGCAGATCGCGCTGCTCGCCTCGGTCATCGTGATCGTCGTGGGGTTTGCCTCGTTCCGGCGGATGCCTACCAAGCCGGCGCGCGAGGCCGCGATCACGGGAGCGGTGATCGCCACGCAGGCGTTCGTCCTGTCTGCCACCCTGCTGTGGTTCCGGGGCACCGACATCGACCGGTTCGCCCGCAACTTTCTCAACTTCAGCCTGATCGGGCGAAAAGCGGGGATCGCTTGGGACACGGTGACCTCCCACACCGGGTCGATCCTCGGTCTCGCCGTCGCCTGGGCCGCGGTGGTCGCCGCGCTCGTCGGCGTGTACGCCTGGCTGCGCAAGACCGGGAAGCGGCCGGTGATCATCGGCGCGATCGCCGGAGCGCTGGGCGGGATCGTATGGGGCCTCCTCCGGCTCGCCCAGGTCCCGTCGTTTGTCAAGGGCGCCCAGAACACCCTGGTGCTCTCCGGTGGGGGTGCCGCTCTCGGCTTCGGCCTGGGGCTCGTGCTCGCCCTGTTCAGCATGTCCAAGCGGAGGGTGGTACGCGCCCCCGCCCGAATCTACATCAACTTCTTCCGGGGGACGCCGCTGATCTGGCAGCTCGGATTTGCCGGGATCGCCGTGGTACCGGCTCTGCGGCTGCCGCTCTCGATCTACAGCGTCGCCATCCTCGTGCTCGGCCTCAACCTGGCCGCCTACTCGGCCGAGGTGTACCGGGCAGGCATCCAGTCGCTGGAGCGGGGACAGATCGAGGCGGCTCGCTCGGTCGGCTTGTCCTATTTCCAGTCGATGCGATTCGTGGTGGTGCCGCAGGCGATCCGGAGGGTGATCCCGCCGCTGCTCAACGAGTTCGTGATCCTCATCAAGGACACCTCGCTCGTGTCGATCCTTGGGCTGACCATCGGCCAGAAGGAGCTCCTCGGCATCAGCCGTGACATCTACAACTCGTTCTTCGACGCCACCGCCTGGCTGGGGGCGGCGGCCGGATACCTGATCATCACCATCCCGATGATCCGCATCGTGACCATCGTCGAGCGCAAACTGCGCAGCGGCCTCACTAGCGTGATCGGCGGGTGAACGCATGAACGACGACGGCACCCTGGTCCGCCTCGACGGGATCAACAAGTGGTTCGACGACCATCACGTCCTCAAGGCGATCGACCTGGCCATCCGCCCGAAAGAGGTACTGGTGATCATCGGGCCGTCCGGATCGGGCAAGTCGACATTGCTGCGAACGATCAACCTCCTCGAGGAGCCCACTGAGGGGAGGGTCTTCTTCGACGGCCTGGAATTGACCGACATCCGGACCGACTTGAACGAGGCCCGTACCCACATGGGAATGGTGTTCCAGTCGTTCAATCTGTTCCCCCACCTCACCGCCATCGACAACATCACCCTCGCCCTGCGACAGGTGCTCGGGCTCACCAAGGAGGAGGCGGCTGAGCGTGCCCGCGAGCAGCTGCGCCGCGTCGGGCTCGCCGAGAA
>JAZDHM010000135.1:0-13201 GCA_043805935.1 Actinomycetota bacterium | reverse complement strand
CGTCGGGCTGATCGAGTTCTTCTCGACGTTCGTGCTGCGCCCGATCACCCTGGCGGTCCGGTTGTTCGCCAACCTGGTGGCCGGGCACCTGATGCTCACCCTCCTGCTGGTGAGCGGATACGTGTTCCTCACCTACACCGGGGGGGAGCCGAGCACCACCATGGTGCTGATCGCCGTGGCGATCGGTGTGGCCAGCCTGGCGGCGGCGGTCGGCAGCGCCAGGAAGCATCACAAGCTTTGGGCGGGCGTCTTCGGGGTGGTCGCCTTCCTGGCCTACGCATGGCTGCATCACTTCCGGCCGGTGATCGGGCTCCCGTGGTTCTTGTTCGGCCTGGGCATCTTCCTGTTCGAGTTCGTCGTGGCGGTGCTGCAGGCCTACATCTTTACGCTGCTGTCGGCGGTGTACATCCAGACGTCGGTGCATCCGGAGCACTGAGGAGGAAAGAGAGAGACATGGTTGAGATCAAGGGAGCGATCGCTCTCATCGGCTACGGGCTGGCGGCGATCGGCCCCGGCATCGGGATCGGCATCGTCGTCGGCAACGCCATCCAGGCGATGGCTCGCCAGCCCGAGGCGGCCGGCGTCGCCCGCACGACGATGTTCCTGGGAATCGCCTTCACCGAGGCGCTGGCCCTGATCGGCTTCGTCCTGTTCTTCATCGCCTGAGGAGGCTGCGATCGTGATGCACGTATTCGCACCGATCCTCCTGCTCGGACAGGTGGAGGAGACGACGACCACGACCGAGGCCAGCGGGGCGCGCCTGCTGATCCCGCCGCCGTCGGAGTTGATCGCCGGGTTCATCGCCTTTGCCATCATCTTTGTGTTCGTCTGGAAGTGGGTCCTCCCCATGGTGAATCGCACCCTGGAAGCCCGCCAGAAGGCGATCACCGGGCAGCTGACCGCCGCCGACCAGGCCAAGCGGGAGGCGGAGAGCCTGCTTGCCGACTACAAGGCGCAGCTCGCCAGGGCGCGCGACGAAGCCAACCAGATCGTGGAAGACGCCCGCAAGACCGGGGAGAGCCTGCGCACCGACATCGTCGGCAAGGCGCATAGCGAGGCGGAGACCATCGCCCGGCGCGCCCGCGAGGAGGCCGCCGCCGAACGGGAACGCGCCGCCTCTGCGATCCGCGACGAGGTGGCGTCGCTGTCGCTCGACCTGGCCCAGAAGGTCGTCGCCGGCTCGGTCGACACCAAGGCACAGAAGGCGCTCGTGGAGCGGTACATCACGGAATTGGGGACTCTCAAGGCATGAGCGGCACCGACGACCGCATCGACGGCTACGCGGCGGCGATCCTCGAGATCGCCAAAGCGGAGGGCGAGCTCGATCGCATCGGCGACGAGCTGTTCCGGATCGCCCGCGCCTTCGAGTCATCCAACGAGCTGCGCGACGCCCTCACCGATCCCCGGCTTCCGCACGAACGCAAGAAGGCGATCGTGGACGACCTGCTCGGTGGCAAGTCCTCACCACTGGCGGTGAGCCTGGTCAACTTCGTCGTCTCCATCGGCCACGCCGCCGAGTTGCCGGCCATCGCCGACCGCCTCGCCGAGCGCGCCGCCATTGCGCAGAATCGGGTGCTCGCCGAGGTCCGCACCGCCGTCGACCTGGACGAGGACACCATCGCCCGCCTGGCGGCATCGCTGAGCAGGGCCACGGGCAAGGACATCGAGGTGAAAGTCGTCGTCGACCCAACGGTGCTCGGCGGGGTGGTCGCCCGGGTGGGGGACCTGGTCATCGACGGCTCGGTGAGCCATCGCCTGCAAGAACTTCGAGAGACCCTGATCGGGCGCTGAGGAGACATCCATGGCCGAACTGACCATCAATCCCCAGGAGATCACCGAGGCGCTGCGCCGCAACCTCGAGGGGTGGGAGCCGTCGCTCGAGGCGGCGACCGTCGGGTACGTCACGACGATCGGTGACGGCGTCGCCCGCGTCGCCGGGCTCCCCAACACCATGTCGAGCGAGCTGCTCGAGTTCCCCGGGGGCCTGCTCGGGGTCGCCCTCAACCTCGACGAGGATTCGATCGGCGCGGTGATCATGGGCGAGGCCTCCCACGTCCAGGAGGGCGACCCCGTTCGCCAGACCGGGCGAGTGCTCTCGGTGCCGGTGGGCGACGCCCTCCTCGGCCGGGTGATCGATCCTCTGGGCACCCCGCTCGACGGCAAAGGCCCGATCCACACCACCGAGCGCCGTCTGCTCGAAGTGCAGGCCCCGTCGGTGGTGCAGCGCCAGCCGGTGAAGGAGCCCCTGCAGACGGGGATCAAGGCGATCGACGCCATGACCCCGATCGGGCGCGGCCAGCGCCAGCTGATCATCGGCGACCGGGGCACCGGCAAGACCGCGGTGGTGGTCGACACGATCATCAACCAGAGGGGCACGGGGGTGAAGTGCATCTACGTCGCCATCGGCCAGAAGGCCTCGACGGTGGCGGAGGTGGTGGAGGTGCTCGAACAGCACGACGCAATGGAGTACACGGTGGTGGTCCACGCGTCGGCGTCGTCGGCGCCGGCGCTGCAGATGTACGCCCCGTACTCCGGATCGGCGATCGGCCAGCACTACATGTACAACGGCCAGCACGCCCTGGTGATCTTCGACGACCTCTCCAAGCAGGCCGTGGCCTACCGGGAGATCTCCCTGCTGCTCCGCCGTCCGCCTGGCCGGGAGGCGTACCCCGGCGACGTGTTCTACCTGCACAGCCGCCTGCTGGAGCGGGCGTGCAAGCTGTCCGACGCCCACGGCGGCGGGTCGCTCACCGCCCTGCCCATTATTGAGACGCAAGAGGGCGAAATCTCGGCTTACATCCCCACGAACGTTATCTCCATCACCGACGGCCAGATCTACCTGGAGACCGACCTGTTCTACTCCGGCGTCCGCCCGGCGATCAACGCCGGCATCTCGGTGTCTCGTGTCGGCGGTAACGCTCAGATCAAGGCGATGCGCAGCGTCGCCGGGACCCTGCGGCTCAACCTGGCGCAGTTCCGCGAACTGGAGGCGTTTGCCGAGTTCGGCTCGGAGCTGGACGCCGCCTCCCAGGCGCAGTTGGCGCGGGGCCGCCGGGTGGTCGAGGTGCTCAAGCAGCCCCAGTACCAGCCCTTCGTGATCGCCGATCAGGTGCTGTCGATCTACGCCGTCAGCAACGGCCACATGGACCGGATCGCGGTCGAGCGCATTGCTGAGTTCGAGAAGGGCATGGTCGACTACGTGCGCACCAGGCACCCGGCCCTCGTCGAGACGATCTCCTCCGGCACCCTGCCCGATCGAGAGGCGCTGGGCGCAGCGATCGACGAGTACGTCGAGAGATTCCTCGGGAGCTGACACGTGGCCAGCGCCGAACTCCGCCTGCTCCAACGACGCATCCGCAGCGTCCAGTCGACGATGAAGATCACCCGATCGTTCGAGCTGATCGCCGCGTCCCGGATCGTCAAGGCACAGCAGCGGGTCGTCGCCTCCCAGCCGTACACCCGCAAGATGACCGAGGTGATCCGCAACGTCGCCGCCGCATCGGGAGGGGTGTCGCACCCGCTGCTCGAGGCCAGGCCGGTGCGCAACGCCGGGGTGCTCGTCGTCACCTCCGACCGGGGGCTGGCCGGCGCCTACAACTCGAACGTGCTGCGGCTCGCCGAGACGCGGCTCATCGAGCTCAAGAGGGCCGGCACCGACACCCGGGTGTACGTGGTGGGGAGGAAGGCGCAGTCCTACCTTCGCTACCGGCGGTACCCGATCGAGAAGGCGTTCCTCGGGATCACCGACGCACCGGGGTACGGCGACGCCAGAGCGGTCGCCAACGTCCTCATGAACGACTACGCCGAGGGAACCATCGACTCGGTCGAGGTCTTCACCACTCGTTACGTGTCGGCGCTCACCCAGCGGGCCACGTCCCAGCTGCTCCTTCCGATCGAGCCGCCGCCGACGGTGACGGGCGCCGAGCCGACCGGTCCGATCGGCTACGCGTACGAACCGTCGGCCGACGAGATCCTGGGGAAGCTGCTCCCGCGCTACGTCGAGGCCACGGCCTTCGGGATGCTGCTGGACGCATCGGCCTCCGAGCACGCCGCCCGCCGCCGGGCGATGAAAGCCGCCACGGAGAACGCCGAGGAACTGGTGAGGCTGCTCAGCCGCGAGGCCAACCAGGCTCGGCAAGCCGAGATCACCACCGAGATTTCCGAGATCGTCGGGGGCGCCGAGGCGCTCACGCGGGGATGAGCCGCACGGCGGGGAGTCGAAGAGTTGGATAGGAGGGACCCAGTGACCGACAGAGTGAGCAGCGGCCGGATCGTCCGGGTGGCTGGCCCGGTGGTCGACGTGGAGTTCCCGCCCGACGCCATGCCGGAGATCCACGACGCCATCGAGTTCGACGTCACCGTCGAGGGCAAGACCCAGCGGGTCGTGGCCGAGGTCGCCCAGCACATCGGCGAGGGCCGGGTGCGCGCGATCGCCATGAAGCCGACCGACGGCCTGATCCGGGGCGCACGCGCCCACGACACCGACGCCCCGATCTCCGTCCCGGTGGGACCGCAGGTGCTCGGCCACATCTTCAACGTCCTCGGCGAGCCGCTCGACGTCGACCCGTCGACCGTCCACTTCGACATCCGCTGGCCGATCCATCGCCCCTCGCCGGCGTTCGCCGACGTGGGATCGCAGCGCGAGATGTTCCACACCGGGATCAAGGTGATCGACCTCCTCGAGCCGTACGTCCAGGGCGGCAAGATCGGCATGTTCGGTGGCGCCGGGGTGGGCAAGACGATCGTGATCCAGGAGATGATCCATCGGGTCGCCACCGAGCACGGCGGCGTGTCGGTGTTCGCCGGCGTGGGGGAGCGGACCCGTGAGGGGAACGACCTCTTCGGCGAGATGAAGCACTCCGGGGTAATCGACAAAGCGGTGCTCGTGTTCGGCCAGATGGACGAGCCGCCCGGCGTGCGTCTCCGTGTGGGCCTGTCGGCGCTCACGATGGCCGAGTACTTCCGCGACGAGATGGGCCAGGACGTCCTGTTGTTCATCGACAACATCTTCCGTTTCACCCAGGCGGGCTCAGAGGTGTCGACCCTGCTCGGGCGGATGCCGTCGGCGGTCGGCTACCAGCCGACCCTGGCCGACGAGATGGGCGCCCTCCAGGAGCGGATCACCTCGGTGAAGGGCCACGCCATCACCTCGTTGCAGGCGATCTACGTCCCGGCCGACGACCTCACCGATCCCGCCCCGGCGACAACCTTCGCTCACCTCGATGCCACCACGGTTCTCTCCCGGAAGATCTCCGAGCTGGGCATCTACCCGGCCGTCGACCCGCTCGACTCGACCTCTCGCATCCTCGACCCGCGCGTCGTCGGCGTCGAGCACTACGACACGGCCCGGCAGGTGCAGCAGATCCTCCAGCGGTACAAGGATCTGCAGGACATCATCGCCATCCTCGGCATCGACGAGTTGTCCGAGTACGACAAGCTGGTGGTCGCTCGGGCGAGGCGGATCCAGCGGTTCCTCTCCCAGCCGTTCTACGTGGCGGAACAGTTCACAGGGCTCCCGGGCAAGACGGTTCCGCTCGAGGACACGATTCGCTCATTCCGGATGATCGTGAACGGCGAGGTGGATCACATCCCCGAGCAGGCGTTCTACAACCAGGGCGGCATCGAGGACGTGCTCGCCGCCGCCAAGCAGATGGCGGACGCATGAAGACGCTTCCCGCGTCCCGCTTCCCGCTTTCCGCCGGATGGCCGGCGCGCCTCTTGCTGGTAGCTGGTAGCTGGTGGCTGCCATTCACGGATCGGAGATCCGTGAATGGCTAAGCCCTTTCACCTCGACGTCGTTTCCCCGGAGGCGGTGGTCTGGTCGGGTGAAGTGACCACGCTCATCACCCGCACGACCGACGGTGAGATGGGGGTGCTCGCAGACCACGAACCCACCATGGCCGCGCTTGCCACCGGTTCGTCGGTGATCCGGGCGGCGGACGGCTCGACGGTGACGCTGGCGATCCACGGCGGGTTCCTGCAGATCTTCCGCAACGAGGTGACCCTGCTCACCGACCGAGCCGAGGTCAGCGAGGGCAGCGTCGAGGACGCTCGGAGGCTGGCGCAGGCCTTGGCGGAGAGAGACGTCGAGACCTAGGTCGGCGAGAAGCGCCGGGCGAACTCCTCGACGTGGTCATCGAGCCCGCGGCGAAGCGCCTCTCGGGCCACACCCCAGAACACCGTCGCCAGCACTCCCTTCGGCGACGCCTCGAGAGTGACCGTGAGCCGCGAGGAGCCGCCCGGGGCCACCGACACCTCGATCGCCCCAACGATCTCCGACGAGTCGAGGTCGAGGCGGAGCGAGCGGCCGGGATCCAGGGCGGTTCTCCGCGCAGTGCCTTCCCACTGCCTGCCGGCGGCAGTGGCGCTCCATCGGTAGCCGGCCAGGTTGCCGTCGGGATCGTTGACGGCGTCCCAGACCCGGTCGATCGGCCCGATGCCCTTCCATGTCTCGGCCGACTGGAGGGCCTGCCAGACCGCTGCGGAGGGCGCCGCCACGTCGACGGTGTGGGAGAAGCGATCGGAGGGCATCGGGGCAGGAGGGTACCCGTGGCCGGTTGCCCGTTGCCCGTTGCCCGCCAGAAAGAGGAGACGTCCGATGTCTGACGAGTCTGTTGAATTGCGAATGTCGAATCGCGAATTGCTGCCGAGCGGAAACGCGGCCTACGAGCACGCCTCGTAGTCGCCGAGGCCCAGGTAGGCGGCCAGCGCCTCCCGGGTGCTTGGGCCGAGCTTGCCATCGACGGTCAGGCTGCCGTACGTCGACTGGAACGCCGCCACCGCCGCCTGGGTGCGCGGCCCGTAGACCCCGTCGAGG
The DNA here is from genome assembly GCA_043805935.1 of Actinomycetota bacterium. GTDB lineage: Bacteria > Actinomycetota > Acidimicrobiia > Spongiisociales > UBA11373 > RBG-16-68-21. The sequence goes on along the minus strand of JAZDHM010000135.1, from coordinate 6,384 downwards.
GGTCCGGCGTCGTATCCGGCGATCGCCAGCAGCTGCTGGAGGTCCTTGACGTCCTCTCCGCGATATCCGGGGCGGATGATCCGTCCCTGCGGATCGAGCACCGGCATCGCCGGCATCACTCCCGAAAGGGTCTTGATGTGGGACCGGGTCACCGGGCCGACCACGCCGTCAGGGTTGAGCCCGCGGCCTTCTTGGAAGGTGCGGATGGCGCCGACCGTCAGCGAGCCGAGCACGCCGTCCGCCGGACCGGTGTCGTAGCCGAGGGCGGTCAAGAAGCGCTGCAGCTGCTTGACCGCATCGCCCGTCGATCCGAGCTTGAGGAGGCCGGATTCCTTGAGGAGGGCATCGAGGGTCCCGGCATCGGGAGCCTGGCACACCGCGGCGGGCGCGTTGCCCTCGGCAGTTCGGAGCGAGTTGTATGAGTTGACCGGGATCCCTTCCGGGTCGAACAGCTCGAAGTGGAGGTGCGGGGCGGTGGATTCGGCATTGCCGCTGTCACCGACGTATCCGATCACCTGGCCGGCCCTGACGTGGGACCCGATGCCGATCCCGGGGGCGATGCCCCACCCCTGGCCGTCGTCGGTTCCGGGCGTGTCGTTGTTGAGGTGGATGTACACCGTCTGCCAACCGTCGGTGTGGGTGATGTGCAGGCTGCAGCACACCCCGTGGGCATCTACCCAGGCCTGGTTGCCCGAGCCGTTGTAGGAACTGACCACCCCGTCGTGGGCGGCGACCACCGGCGTCATCTTGTCGGACATGATGTCCTGGGCGTGATGGATGCCGGTTGCCCGTGATGCCCAGAAGCTGTCGCTGTAATGATTGGCCCCGGCCACCGGGAAGGTGAGGTCGTACGCGACCATGTCGCCGTAGTCGTGCTGAGTGCCGTTGTGCACGACGCCGTTGTTGACGGCGAAGGCGGGCGCGCCTGCGGTGAGGGCGACGACCGCAGCCGCGGTCGCCATGACGATTCGACGCCTGCTCGTTCTCATGTCGCTCCCGTCTTCGGCCGGATTCGACGTTCACCCGAGCCCCGCCCCCTGGCTCGTGAAGGATTCGCGACGTTAGGTCCCGAGATCGCGAAAACCAAAATTCCGGTTACGAGGGTACGCAAATCGGTTCGCCCCGGGATCACTTCTCGGCTTGTCGACAAGCCGAGAAGTGATGGGGCCTGCGACCTATTTGCGTTCCCTCCACAAAGATCCTGCCACAGCCAGGAATTTGTGCCAGTCGAGAATCAGCGGACCAGGGCTCGGTCGATCCGCACCTGATAGTCGGCGGCGCCGCGCAGGACCGGGTGTCCAGACGACACGATCAGGGCGGGGATGAGCCTCCCGGTCACCGCGCCGTCCGGCGACACGACGATCTCGGCGACCGCGCTGATGTTGCGATCCGGCTCCAGCCGCGAGAACACGAAGCTGCCCAGGCCGTAGAAGATCAGCCGACCCCGGTAGGTCTCCATCGGAAGCACGCGATGGTGGTGATGAGCGAACACGACGTCGGCGCCAGCGTCGATGAGCGCATGGGCCCGTTCGATCTCATCGGCGAAGGGGTGCCGGGTCTCGTTGAAGACCCCCTGGTGAAGCATCACGATCACCAGGTCGACCTGAGGCCTCACCGCGGCGACGGCGGCGGTCATGTTGGCGACCGTCGCCGGAGCCACTCCGGCGCGCTCGGTGGTGGCGAACCACGGGCTGCGCAGATTGGCGTGGTCGTCGGGGGTGTACGGCCATTCGTACGCCACACCGCTCACCGCGGAGAAGGCGAGCACCGCCACCCGTCGCCCGTCGAGGTCGAAGAACACCGCCGCATTCGCCTCGGCGAGGTCCTTGCCGGCGCCGACCGGATTGAGCCCGGCGGCGACGAGGTTGGCTCGCCCGTCGAGCAGGCCCTCGTCGCCGTAGTCGCCGGAGTGGTTGTTGCCCATCGATGCGACGTCGACGCCTGCCGCCCTCATGGCGGCAAGCGACTCCGGCGGGCAGCGGAACGAGTACGGCTTGTCGGACCGGAGCGTTCCTCGGTCCGTGGGGTCGCACTCCAGGTTGATGAGCGTGAGGTCGTCCCTTCGGAAGATGTCGCCGACATCGGTCCACGGATCGGCGAAGTCGCTGGACCGGACCGCGGCGACGGAGTCGGGGCTGGTCGTGACGTCACCGGTGGCGTGGATCACCAGGCGTCCCGGCGGCTCCGCCGGGAAGGCCGGAGTGGCCGTGAGCGGGGTGGCCGCGGCCGGGGTGGCGATGACGGCGATGAGAGCGGTTGTGGCGAGGGTCGAGGTGATGCGCATGATCGGGGCGGTCCGACCAATCTACCGGCGCCTCGGGCGGCGCCGGCAACGAGTGGGTGCCGCGGGGGAAGTAGCCTGTCGCCTCCATGGCCGGCCTGCTCGCCTTCCACGCCCATCCCGACGACGAGTCGATCTCCATGGGCGGCACCCTGGCCGAATACGCCGAGCGGGGGATTCCGGTGACGGTCGTCACGGCGACCCGCGGGGAGGCCGGGGAGATCCACAACCGCACCGACGCAGACCGCGTCCGCCACCACCTCGGGGAGATACGGGAAGCCGAGGAGCGGGCGGCGTGCGCCATCCTCGGCATCGACGACGTCGTGTTCCTCGGCTATCGCGACTCGGGGATGATGGGCACCGGAGACAACGCCAACCCGTCGGCGTTCTGGAACGCCGACTTCATGGAGGCGGTGGGCAGGCTGGTGCGGGTGATCAGGGCGCGGCGCCCCGACGTGTTGACCGCCTACGACCCCTACGGCGGGTACGGGCATCCCGACCACATCCAGACCCACCGAATCGGCACGGCGGCGTTCTTCGGGGCGGCCGACCCGGGACGGTTCCCACCGGTGGACGGCGAAGAGCCCTGGCAGCCCGCTCGCCTCTACTGGACGACGTGGTCGCGCGAACGGATCCGGCGGGTGCGGCGGCGCGTGGCGCAGAATCACGGTGAGGCCGAGCCGGCCGATGAACCCGAGCCGAGCTCCGGGACCCTCGCGGCGCACATCACAACGCGCCGGGACGTCCGGCCCTGGGCGGCGCGCAAGCATGCCGCCCTCCTGTCCCACGCGACCCAGTTCGCCGCCGATTCGTGGGTTCGCACCGTGACCGACGATCAGCTGGCGGCGTTCCTCGGCGAAGAGGTCTTCGTGCGGGTGTTCACGACGGCGGACGCCGATCCCGCCGACCCCGACCTGTTCGCCGGGCTCTAACCGGTGGCCGGCCCCTCCCAGGGTGACCGGCTAGCGTGCCGGCGGTGACCACCGAGGAGCGGCCGCTCTCCCTGTTGCGCACCACTGCCGCGCTCACATCGCTCGCCGGGGTGGCGGCGTCGCTGACGGTGCTGTACCTCGGGATGCGGGCGGTCATGGACATCGGTGGGGCGTGTGCCTCCGGCGGTCCTTTCGTGCCGGTGCAGCCGTGTCCCACGGGCGTGCCCGGGCTGATGATCGGAGGGATCTGGGCAGGTCTGGCGTTCGCCTTCTCCTACGCGTACTTCGCCGCCGCCGCCGGCATCCCGTCGCTCGTGGGCCTGATCTGGCCGGCGTTGTTCCTCTCGCTGGGGTGGAACTTCCTCGAGTACGGCGTCAACCCGCCCGACTCGGGGGGCGTGATCTGGGGATGGCTCATCCCGGGGGTGCTCTTCGTTCTGATGGGCGGGATACCGCTGTGGTGGGTCCTCCGCTCGTTCGGCAAACCCGCCGGATCCGGTGTGCGGGCGCTCCTGGCGCCGCCGGGCGGTGCGGCCGTCATGGCGATGATGCGAGACCTGCGACGCCCGCGGTCGTCAGCGGAGGGCGAGGGGGTCGTTGCGGAGCTGGAGCGCCTCGACGCCTTGCGGCGTTCCGGGACGATCGATGACGGCGAGTACCGGGCGGCCAAGCGCCGCCTGCTCGGCGAGGAGGGTCGGGGATGAGGCTCGCCTCGTGGCTGTGGTTGCAGGGCGTGGCAGCCATCGCCGGTATCTGGTTCGGGGTGTGGGTGTTCCACGCCATCGCCTCCTAGCTCCTCGCCGACCGCGGCCCGCGTACGATCGCGGCGTGCAGATCGCGGCTCGGGAGCGCTGGCGGGCCTCGCTGGAGGCATGGGCGATCCCGCAGCGGCTCCTCGACGCCGTGGCCGAGCCCCCGTACGCGTGGCCGGCCCCCCTCTTCGAACGGGCCCGACGCGTCGAGGCCCTCTCCGGTGAGGACTCGCCGACGGTGGACCTCGTCGACGACCGATTGGGTGGGGGAGGCAGCGTCCTCGACATCGGGGCCGGCGCCGGTCGCTTGTCAATCGCCATCGCCCGCCGGGGTCACCGGGTGACCGCGGTCGAGCGTGATGAGGGGATGGCCGCCGCCCTGGCCGATCAGGCGGCCGAGGCAAGGGTGGAGATCACCAGGATCGTCGGGGAGTGGCCACACGTCGCCGGCAATGCCGGGCGGCACGACGTGGTGACGTGCTCCCACGTCGTCTACGACGTGGCGGCCATCGGCCCGTTCGTGGAGGCGATGCACCATGCGGCCCGGCGCGCCGTGGTGGTGGAGATGACGCCCCGTCACCCCTGGACGGAGCTGTCGCGCTACTTTCGTGCGCTGCACGATCTCGACCGTCCGGCCCGTCCGACCGTCGAGGACTTCGCCGCCGTGGTGGAGGAGGTGGTCGGGGCGCCCCCGGAGCGCCGTTGGTGGACCGGGCGACCCGGGCTGCGGTTCGCCGACATGGCCGAGCTCCTCGCCTTCTATCGAAAACGCCTGTTGGTGCCTCCGACCCGTTCGATCGAAGCCGCCGGCCTGCTCGAGCCCGACGTTCACCGCACTCCCGACGGCTGGCTTGTGCTCGGCGAGCCCGAGCGAGAAGTCGTCACCCTGTGGTGGGAGACGCGCTGAGCGTCAGCTCGCCGTGGGCTTTCTCGCCGCGTGGCCGGCGATCTCGGTGGCGAGGGCGATCACGATCCCCAGGCCGATCAGCACGTAGAAGATCGAGAAGAGCCGCCCGGCCATCGTGTGCGGGATGAAGTCCCCGTACCCCACGGTCGTCAGCGTCATCACGCTGAAGTACAGGGAGTTGAAAAGGGTCCATCCCTCCACCCTGGCGTAGAAGAACGTCCCGGCCAGGAGCAAGACCCCGGTGAGCTGGAGCAGGCCGCGGAACACCGGGTCTCGCAGTCCCGACCTGAGCGACGTGAACAGCTTGCGGAAGACGACGAAGAACGCGATCACGGGTGACCTCCCTTGCCGTTGCCGCAAGGCTACGGCGATTGGACCGACCGGTCGCCACCCGCTCAACCGAGGGCCACGGCGCGTCCCAGCCAGAACCGCCCCACGACGCCGAAGGGCTCGGTGTGCGACTCCACCGCGGGGAACATCTCGGCTGCGGCTGCCCGGGCGTGATCGACGGTGCGGGCGGGGTAGCCGTACCGGCGCCGATGCCGGTCGAACTCGTCCTGGTCGAGCAGCACCGTGGTCCCGTCCGGCCGCCGGGCGACGTCGAGGTCGAGATCGATCGCTCCGACCTCGTCTTCGGTCCGCTCCGGCGGCGTGCACACGTCGAGGTACACCTCGAAGGAGAACCCCGACGTCCCCGGCGAGGTGTCGTTCCACACGGCGGTCCACCATCCGCTGTGAGGCACAAGCAGGGTGAACGCCTGGGATCGAACCGGCGGCTCATCGCCCCGCCTCACCGGCGTCCCGTCCGGGGCGCCGAGCCACAGGCCATGCTCGTCAGAGCCGAGCTCGACCATGTCGAAGTGCCAGTGGAGCGAACCGTCCCACTTGGTGTAGCGGACGTGGATGGTCACGCGAAGAGGATGGCAGTTTGCCGGTGCCAAGCCGCCAGTCGCCAGTCGCCGGTCGCCAGACGCCGCTTGGCGGGAAACGGGGAACCGGTGTGTGATACGCAGTCGGCGCATCGCCGGCTGGTCGAAGCCGTGTCTTGCTGGAGGCTGGTAGCTGGAAGCTGCCGAGCGAGGCTCGGCTCGCTCGGCCTACTCCACCGTCCAGGTGCCGGTGCTGGCGATCAGCGACGCGAGGTCGCCCGGACCCCGCGACGCCTGGACGTCGTGGATCTGCCGCTGCAGCACACTCTCGTAGGTGGGCCGTTCCACCGACCGGAAGATCCCCACCGGAGTGGGCCCCACCGGGCTGTGGCTCAGCCGGCTCAGCGCGAAGGCCGCCCCGGCGCTCTCGACGGTGGCGTCGTGCACGTGGATGGCGTCGAGGCCGACGTCGGCGACGTCGACGAGCCGCGCCTCACCGCGATCGATCACCACACCCCGGGCATCGCCTGGGCCAAACACGACCGGCTTGCCCTGGACGAGGTTGATCCGGTTGAGCTCGCGTTCCTCCCTGCCGGTCAGGGCGACGAACGCCTTGTCGTTGAAGACATTGCAGTTCTGGTAG
>JAZDHM010000134.1:0-4221 GCA_043805935.1 Actinomycetota bacterium | reverse complement strand
TCAGACGTCTGGACATAGGGCTGCCCACCGAGGCGAGCGGGTCTGATAATTAGTAGTGCAATGGGTCTTGCATTTGGAGGGCTCTTGCGGTAACATGAGGGGGTGAGCGAAGCGGCGGCGGGCCCCGTCCAGGAGCGGTTGTGGGAGGTCCCGGCGCGGCCCGGCAAGCCGATCGGCCGGTGGCTGTCGGTGGTGGAGTCGGGCGGTGTTCGGGCGGTGTTCTTCGGGCCGACGCCGATCCAGATCTTTGACGCCACCGACGCGGCGGCCACCGCGGCGGCCATGGCGATGCTGTCGCGGGTCGGTCTCGCGTCCGACGCCGCGATCGCCGCCGCGTTCGGCTGCCATCGCAACACGGTCGGCCGGTTGGCCCGACGCCTGGCCGCCGAGGGGCTGGCGGCGGTGGTGCCGGCCAGGCGCGGCCCGAAGGGGCCGTCCAAGGTGACGCCCGAGGTGGATGCCGTCATTGCCGCCGAGGCCCGTCGTCTGTCTGGCCCACGGCTCGTCGAGGCCGTGGCCGAGCGCACCGGGGTGCGCCTGTCACGCTCGTACATGGCGGCGCTGGCGGCCGGAGCGCGGGCCCGCCAGCTCGAGCTCCCGGGCGGCGACCCGGCCGCCGCGGGCGCGCGGCAGGCGAGCCCGATCCTGCCTGCGGGGGCCATCGACGGCGCTGCCGCGGCGGGCGACGACGACCGGGAGCAGGGTGCTGCCGGGGCGGGGGTCGAGCCCGGGGCGGCCGACGGCGTCGAGCCGCCGGCGATCCTGCCCGATCTCGTCCGAGGGCGCTACATGGGCCTGGCCCTCTACTACCCGGCGCTCGCGGCGCTCGGTCTCGTCGAGGTGGCCCGGTCGGTGTTCGGGCTGCCCCGCTCGGCGCGGTTCGGCGTCCGGGCGGTGACGCTGTGCCTGTGCTTTCTGACCCTGTTGCGCAAGCCGACCGTGGAAGCGGCCAAGCATCTGCGCCGGGCCGAGTTCGGGGCGGTCGTGGGCTCGGGCCGGGCGCCGGCGGTCAAGACCCTCCGCCGCAAGCTGGCCGAACTCGTCGGCCAGGGCGCAGCCGCCGAGTTCGGCACCCGCCTGGCCCGCCGCTGGGTCGAGGGCGGGTTCGTCGCCACCGCCTACCTGTACGTCGACGGCCACATGAAGGCCTACACCGGCAAACGTCGCCTGCAGGAGGTGTGGAACTCCCAGCGGCGCATGCCCCTGCCCGGCGTGCACACCTACCATGTCGCCGACGGCGACGGCCGGCCGCTGCTGTTCCTCACCGAGGCGCTGTCGACCAACCTGGCCAAGGCCATGCCCCGCATCGTCGACGCGATCCGCGACGCAGTCGGCAACCGGGCGTTCAGCGTGATCTTCGACCGAGGCGGCTACGACGGCAAGCTGTTCGCCTGGCTCACCGCCGGGAGCATCGGGTTCATCACCTACCAGCGAGGCAGCCCCAACCTGCCGGTCGAACGGTTCCGGCGACGGGAGGCCCGGTTCGAGGGACGCCGGGTGCGGTTCCAGCTCGCCGAAGACGAGGTGAGCGTGGCCCGCACCGGGCCATGGCGCCGCGTCGTCGTGCGCACCCGCGACGGCCACCAGACCCCCATTCTCACCAACCTCGACGCCGACCAGGTGGCCCCCGCCCGTCTCGCCTGTCTGATGTTCGCCCGCTGGCGTCAGGAGAACGTGTTCAAGTACATGGGCGAACACCATGGCCTGGACCAGCTCATCAGCTACGGCGCCGACCCCGCCGACCCCGCCACCATGGTTCCCAACCCCCACCGCAAACACCTCGCCCGTCAGATCGCCGAACGGCGCCGCGAGCTGGCCACGCTCAAGGCCGACCTCGGCGACGCGCTGCTGGACGAGCCCAGGGCCAACAGCCGCAGCGCCCACGGCCTCAAGATCGCCCAGGGCGGCGCCGTGCGTCGGCTCCGGGCCCTCGAACGGGAGATCGACGCTCTCGTCGCTGAGCGCAAACCCCTGCCCAGACACGTGCCCGTGGCCGACACGGGAGGATCCCGCGAAGTCATGCGCCTCGAGCACAAGGCGATCGTCGACCGCATCAAGATCAGCGCCTACAACGCCGAGGAGTGGCTCCTCGACCGCCTCGTCGGCCACTATCCCAACCCCCCCGACGCCCGCGACCTGCTCCGCTCCTTTGCCGAGCTCTCGGGCGAGATCCGGACCACCGACGGTGCCGTCCTCGTCACCCTCGACCCGCCCGACACGCCCATTCACCGCCGGGCCCTCCGAGGGCTCGTCGATGACCTCAACGTCGTCGGCGCCACCTACCCCGGCACCGATATCCCCGTCACCTACCGGGTGGCAGTGCACCAGTCAGAGGCCGCAGCCTGAGGCCCTATGTCCAGACGTCTGAGCTTGTCTGACCCCGTACGGCGTCGAGCTGGCGCCGCCGGCCGTCAGAGCGTTCAAGAAGTTGTCGCCTGAGCTCCGCACGAGGATCGAGGAAGCGCTCGAGAAGCTGGCTCGTGACCCCTCCCAGGTGGGTCGAATTGGCGGCAAGGCGGTCAAGACGATCCAGGAGGTGAGCGATACCTTCCACCGACTCCGCATCGGCGACTATCGTGTCATGTACGACACGATCGACGAAGAACGCGTGATCCTGGTGCTCGGCGTGGTGCATCGCGGTGACCTCGAACGGTGGATCCGCAGCCGGTAGGCCTCGAACGCGCGAGACGGTTAGCACCGCCCATGACTTCAGATCATTGACGCCGGACTATGACCCGTGGGAAGCCCGCCCGGCCATCGCGCGGTAGGCACCGGACATCTCCACATCCGGGCGGAACACCTACGGAACTGGTCCGCACTTCGGACAGAGGTGGGCCGTGGCGGCGATCGTCTCCTCGGCGGAGGAGTCATGCCGCCGCCGGCGTCCGAGCATGAACGCGTAGCCGTGAGCCGTCATCGTTCGATGAGCGAGAGCAGCTCGGGACGCGGCTTCGACGTCGATGCCCTGGTCGTCCAGGACCCGATAGAGCCTCGACGCCCATCCCTCACGGAGTCGTTCGGGATCGACCGCGACATCCAGGACGGGGGGATGCCCGTCCCTGGTGAGGCGGACGTATGCCCCGCCCACCACGCGCCGCGCGTCGTCGCGGACGATCCAGCAGTCGGCCGTCTCCCGGGTGACACCAGGTTCACCGTCGCCGAATTCCCGCAGCCTCGGAAACACCGGGCAGAGATTCTTGTCGGGGATCAGCCGCGCCGCGACGGCTTGCGGGATCTCGATCTCCGGCGCCGGCAAGGGCTGTTGCCGGTGCCGCGACCATTCCCGGAGCGACGCGAGCCACCGCGCTCCCAGTCTCATGCCTCAGCAACCGTCCCCCTCGTCGATCGACGCGGGCGCAGTCAGAGGCAGAAGGGCAGCCATGGATCGAGCCTGGGGCGACAACGGCCTACACCGGTGCTTACGCCCCGGACACTGCGCCTGCCGGGGAGCATGCACAAGGCCCGCAGGTCACATGTGCGGCCCTGCACTCCTGGCCGTCCCGCAAGACCGGGCGCGAACGAGGAGCTCTACGGCGGCGGGCCGATGATCCTCTCCGGCCTCAGGACGTGGCTAGAGACGGGCGAGCTGCTCACCACGCCGCTCAAGCGGCACGAGGCCCTCAGAGCGGCAACCAGCGGCCTGCTCCTGCTTCCTGCGCCCTCGCGTGGACGAGGGGCGCAACCGCGATGTCCTCCAGGGCGAGCCCGAGATTGACGGCCATCGTCCGCTCTTCGGGTGACTGTCGACCGGGCACCCGCCCCGCGACCAGGTCGGCCAGCTCCGCATAGATCTCGGGAGCGCTCTGGAAGTACCCCATGTCGCGGAAGTGCTGGAATTGCGCCAGGTCGTCGGTCGTGAACTTGGCGCACTCGTGCATGGCGGCGCCGTCGAAGTACGAGTCGAAGTCCACGGCCGACGCAAAGGTGCCCGGCTCGAGCCAGCCCGCCTTGATCGTGGCGTGGGGCACCCGCAGGATCGGGCCCGCCGTCACGACGACGTCGGCGCCGCGCACCGCCTCGCGGGGTTCGCGCACGGCCCGAGCCTTGATCCCGTGGCGCCGCTCGATCTCCTCGGCAAATGCCCGGGCTCGCTCCGGGTCGACGTCGTAGGCGACGACGCGCCTGAGCCCGGGCAGGACGATCGTGAGCGCCTCGACGTGGCTTCGGCCCTGGACGCCGCAGCCCAGCACGCCGAGCACCGCGGAATCGGGGCGCGCAAGG
>JAZDHM010000133.1:0-5817 GCA_043805935.1 Actinomycetota bacterium | reverse complement strand
GGGGTGGTGTGGTTTGGGTTTCTTGTGGGGGGGGGGGATTCTGATTGTGTTTGTCGTGCGGGGGGTGTCGCCCGGGGGGGCGCCGGGGGCGGGCCGGGGGGCCACACCGCGATGAGGCGTCAGCCGAAGAGCCAACAACCGGGCAAGGACCGACGGGCCCCGCCACGATGGGCGAAAGGCGAAAGCCGGCCGACGCCGTCTCGTGCCGGCGACGGGCGACGAGTGACGGGTGACTGGCGACGGGCGAAGCGGCCGACCCGCGACCTCCCAACCGGCGTCTTCGCCGGCCGCCCTTCGACCTTCGACGAACGGGCTCCTGAGCTCTCAAGGGCTGCGCGGACGGCGGGCAGCGGGGAGCGAAGTCCTTGCGATCCGGTGGCACCGAGGATCTTGCTGGAAACTGGAAACCGGCAACTGGGTTCTTCTACTCCGGCACCGCCCCGAACCTTCGCTGCCGCCGCCGGTACTCCTCGACGCACACCGCCAGGTCGGCCTTGGTGAAGTCGGGCCAGAGGATGTCGGGGAACACGAACTCGCTGTAGGCCGACTGCCACAGGAGGAAGTTGCTGAGGCGGTGCTCGCCGCTGGTCCGGATGACCAGGTCGGGGTCGGGTAGGTCGGCCATCTCGAAATGGGAGGCAAGCAACTCCGGGGTGATCGCCGCCGGGTCGAACTTCCCCGCCGCCACCGCCTCGCCGATCTGTCTGGCGGCGGCGGCGATCTCGGCGCGTGACCCGTAGTTGAAGGCGAACACCATCGTCATGCGAGTGTCGCCCGCCGTCAACGCTTCGGCTTCCTGGATCCGCAGCCGGAGCCGGTCGCTCACCCGCGGATCGTTGCGATCGCCCAGGAACCGGACCCGCACCCCCAACGCGTGCAGCTCGTCGCGCCGGCGCATCAGCAGATCCTCTTTGAACCCCATGAGGAAGTCGACCTCGTCCTGGGGGCGGGACCAGTTCTCCGTGGAGAACGTGAACACGGTGAGCCACTCGATCCCGAGGTCGAGAGCGGCGTGGACGATCTCGAACAGCACCGCTTCTCCGGCGGCGTGGCCTGCGGTGCGCGGCAGTCCCCGCGCCGCCGCCCAGCGGCCGTTGCCGTCCATGACGATGGCGACGTGGCGCGGGTCAGCCATCGACGGTCAGGCTCTTCAGGCGACGATCGAGGTGGTACTCGATGAACCGGCGGGTGACCCCCATCGCCTCACCCGAGAAGCCGGCGTCGTGCGCGGGGAGGGCGGCGAGGTCGGACCGGGCGAGACCGGCGAGGTATTGGGTGAGGCCGGGGCGCAGAGCGACCGATCCGGTGGTGTAGTCCTTCTCGCACAACGCGCCCCCTGCGGCGAACGAGAAGCCGGTCAGCCCGTCGGTGCGCCCGCACCCGGCGCAGTGCTCGAAAGCGGGGGCGATACCGACGACGTCGGCGGCCTTGAGCAGGTACGCCGCCACCATGTCGGGATGGCGCGGCCCGGCCTCGAGGGCGGACAGGCCCCGCTGCAGGAGCAGGAAGGCCCTGAGGCTGCTCTCGTTCTCCTGGGTGACCGCGTCGATCACCTCCACCATGGTGCCGGCCGCCAGCACGCGGTCCAGGTCGCCTCGCAGCGCCGGATACGCCTCGATCACCGAGACCTGGGTGATCGTGTCGAGGTTGCGTCCCTCGTAGAGAACGAGATCGACGTGGGTGAAGGGCTCCAGCCGCCCGCCGAAACGGCTCTTGGTCCGCCGTACCCCCTTGGCCACGGCCCGGACCTTGCCGTGGTTCGGGCTGAGCAGGACGACGACCCGGTCGGCCTCCCCGAACGGGAATCCCCGCAGCACGATCCCCTGGTCGTTGCGCAACCCCATGGGCTCAGGGTACCGACCGACGATGACTCGGCCGGGAACCGTATCGCCGCCCGGCTTCGTCCCACCGGCGTGACCGGAAGGACCGCCCCGATGCACCACCGCCTCCTTCTTGCCGTCATCGCCGCGGTGCTCGCCCTGCCCGCGGCCGCCCTCGCTCAAGTGACCGTCCCTCCGATCATCGAACCGCCCATCCCTCCCTGCCCCTGGTGGGACTGCGGGAGCCAGGCGGACGTCGTGGTGGAGGAGTACCGGGTCGACGCCACCATCGACGACGGCGTGGCCACCACCCGCCTCCGGGAGGTCCTGCGCAATGACTCGGACTTCACCGCCCAGGGCGAGTTCCTCTTCCCGATCCCGGCGGACGCTGTAGTGACCGGGCTGATGCTGTGGATCGACGGCGAGCCGGTGTCCGGGGAGGTGCTCGAGGCCGAGGCCGCGAGGAGCACCTACGAGGACATCGTCCGGCGCACCCTCGACCCCGCCCTGCTGGAGTTCGCCGACGACGGGTTGGTGCGGCTGTCGGTGTTCCCGATGCCGCCGAAGGCCACCCGGACCGTGGAGATCGAGTACCGGCAAGTCCTCATCGCCGACGGCGGACTGGTGCGCTACACCCACCCGCTGGCCCGCGAGCACGGGGTCACCGTCGAGCAGGTGATCGCCCGCATCGAGATCCACTCCCAAGACCCGATCAAGAGCGTCCTCTCCCCCACGCACGCCGTCTCCGTCGACCGTCCCGATGAGCACAGCGCGGTCGTCGGCTACGAGGGCGCCGGGCGCAGCGACGACCAACTGGTCGTGTACTACGCCGCCGATACCCGCCCGCTCTCCCTCGACGTCGTCACCTACCGCGAGGGCGAGGACGGCTATTTCCTGCTCTTCGCCTCGCCGGGTCTCGCCGACCAGGCCGAGATCGTCGCCAAGGACGTCGTCGTGGTCATCGACGTGTCCGGGTCGATGGAGGGCGAGAAGTTCGCCCAGGCACAAGACGCCGCCCGCTACGTGCTGGACCAGCTCAACCCCGGGGACCGCTTCGACGTGATCGCCTTCTCCACGGCCGCCGACTCCTACGGAGGTGGCCTCCGCCCGGGCACCGAGGCGACCGCCGCCGCCGACTGGGTGGGAAGGCTCTCCGCAGGCGGGGCCACCGACATCGACCTGGCGCTGAGCGAGGCCCTCACCCGCGGGGACGGAGAACACCCGCTGTACGTGGTGTTTCTCACCGACGGCCTCCCCACCGAAGGGGTCACGGACACTGCGGTGATTCTCGCCGACCTGGAGCGGCGGGCGCCGGCGGCCACCTCGGTGTTCGCCTTCGGCGTCGGCTTCGACGTCGACACGTTCCTACTCGACTCGATCGCCCGGGACCACCACGGCACCACGACCTACGTCACGCCGGAGGAATCGGTGGACGCCGCCGTCGAGACCCTCTATGCCAAGGTCGCCTCGCCGGTGCTCACCGGCGTCTCCGTCGACGTCGCCGGAGTGTCCGTGTCCGACGTGTACCCCCGGCCCGTGCCCGACGTGTTCTCGGGGAGCCAACTGGTGCTTGCCGGCCGATACCACGGATTCGGTCCCGCCACGGTCACCCTCGGCGGCACTCTGGGGACCGAGCCCGTCACGTTGACCTTTGACGACGCCGTGTTCGCCGACGCGGGCGGGGACGACACGGTCCCCCGGTTGTGGGCCACCCGCAAGATCGGCGAACTGCTCAGGGGCATCCGGCTCGACGGCCCGGACGAGGAGACCATCGACCAGATCGTCCGCTTATCGATCCGCTGGGGCATCGTCACCCCCTACACCTCCTACCTGGTGACCGAAGACGCCCCCTTCGGTGAGGACGCCATCGGAGAGATCTCGCGTTCGGCGGCCGACGCGGCCGCCACCACGATCGCCCCGACGACCGGTGCCGATGCGTTCGGCTACGCCGACGCCGCCGGGGAGATGGCCTCCGCCGACGTGTCCAGCGTCCCCCGGGGGACCGACGCCGACCTGGTGCGGATCGCCGGCGGCCGGACCTTCCGTCTCTCCGAGGGCGTGTGGATCGACACCACCTTCGACCCCGCCGCGATGACCCCGCAAGTGATCCCGTTCGGTTCGGACGAGTACTTCGCCCTCGCCGCCACCGATCCCTCGGTGGGGACGGCGCTCGCCGTGGCCCCGTCGCTGGTGGTCGTGCACGACGGCCTCGCCTATCGGATCCTCCCCACCGGCGACACTGCCGACCCGCTCCCCGCCCTGATCGATGCAGCGCCGACCACCACCACTACCACGATCGCGGCGGCCTCTCCGATCACCCCGGCCGGCGGCTCGCCGATCGGCCTCACGGTGATCGTGATCGCGGCGACGATCGGCCTGGCCGGGACCCTGTCGTGGATGTCGCAGCGCCGAACCTGAGGTCGGCCCGACACGAGGGCGGCATGGCAGACTGCCCGGATGGCCACACCACTGGACGCCGAAGCCCGATCCCGCTTCTCCCGTGACCACCCCGATTGGACGCTCGACGGGGAGACCGCCTCCCGGACGCTCACCTTCGCCGATTTCGCCGAGGCGATGGGGTTCG
The DNA here is from genome assembly GCA_043805935.1 of Actinomycetota bacterium. Lineage (GTDB taxonomy): Bacteria > Actinomycetota > Acidimicrobiia > Spongiisociales > UBA11373 > RBG-16-68-21. The sequence goes on along the minus strand of JAZDHM010000133.1, from coordinate 1,413 downwards.
CGAACCGGGTGGCCCTCATCGCCGAGAAGGCCGATCACCATCCCGACATCGACGTGCGGTGGAACCGGGTGACCCTGGCGTTCAGCACGCACTCGGCCAAGGCGTTCACCGCCCGCGACGTGCGGCTCATCGAGACGATCGACGGGTGGGAACGCTGAGGGCAATGGCGTCACGTGCGTTCGGGCCGCCTGTCAGGACTCGATCCGAATCCCGTTCGCAGTCTGGCCGGCTGGGACTCACAGGGGACGCGAATGGGCTTGCCCCGGCTGCCACAAGCCGAAACGTGATGGAACCTGCGACCTATTCGCGCACCCTCTCAGTGGTGCTCGTGATGACCCGGGTGCGCCGACGCCTCGATGCGCCCGTATACAGAGTGTGCCCACACCTGTAGCGCCAGGGTCGCCTCGACATAGCGGCGGGCTTCCCGAGGCCCCTTGTCCACCTCCGGTTTGAGATGAAGCAGGTGCGCGAAGCGGGTCCGGATCTCGTCGCCGAGTCGGCCGGTGAGCAGGCTCACCAACTCCTCGGGTGACTCCTGCTCAATTGCCCGCTCCGCCACCGGAATCACCGGTCCGACATCCAGCCCCGCCGGCTTCAGCCCCGTATAGGGAGCACCCTCGCCGGCGCGGTGGACCCGGACCACCGTCTCGAAAAACCACAGGTCCGCCACCTCACGCGCCGCATCACCCAAGGTACGAGCCCGAAGGGTCAGGGTGAAGGCACTTCGCACCTCCGCCCAGCCCCCCTCGAAGACATAGGGCAACACCAGATCGACGCTGCCGGCCTCGAGGGCTCTCCGAGCAGCCTCTACCACAGGACCGTCCATCGAGTCGCAATGCGGCGGCGGCATCGGACTCACCTCCTCGCTTGAGGGCGACCGTCATGCCCTCCGATCATATGTCCGCAAGACTTGCCTCGGAACGGTCGGATGATCGCCTCAGGTGGGACGAACTCGGGTGGACACGTGAACCGGCCGGGCGACGTCAGTGGCGCTTCAGCACCGCGCTCAGGACTTCACCGGCCTCGGAGTTCCGCTTGGCTTGCGAGTCGTGCGGACCGGGGCTTGGAGAATTCATGTGTTATTGTGAATCACCTCGTTCCTGGCTGAGTGCCTTCAGTCACCTTTTCGTGCCACTTCGGGCCGTGTGTGGTTCCAGGCATGTTGAGGTGTGCGTTGTGCGGGACCGTCCGGTAACTAGTCGCTTCGGGTGCAATCGCTCCGGTGGTCGTCGTACAGGGGGGGCAACGTGCTGCGGATTCGTCTCGGGTTGGTCGGGGTTCTCGTGCTGGGACTCACGGTGGTGTCAGGCGGGGTCGCACTCGCTGCTCCCGGGGATATCAGCACCGTCGCCGGGACCGGTACCGGCGGTTACAACGGCGACGGCATCGCCGCCACCAGCGCGAAGCTGGCAA
>JAZDHM010000132.1:0-3712 GCA_043805935.1 Actinomycetota bacterium | reverse complement strand
GCCAGGTCGGGCGGGTCGGAGTGGATGATCGCCAGGTCGGTGAGGGTGCTCGCCATCTCCTTGACGCGCTCGACGATGGCGGCCACCGCCTTACGCCGGGTCCGGACCCTCCCGGCAGCGTGAACCGCACCGTCGAGGAAGCCGATGAGAGGTTTCACGTCGAGCAGGTTGCCGACGAACGCCGCTGCCGAGCCGATCCGGCCACCCCGCTTGAGGAATTCGAGGGTGTCGAGCGTGGCGAGGAGGTTGGTCGATGCCGCCGCGTCGATGGCGACCCGTTCGACCTCGGCGAGCGATCCGCTCGCCTCGGCGGCAGCGGCGGCAGCGAGCACGACCAGCCCCAGCGCCCCGGACACGAGCCGGCTGTCGACCACGCGGATCGGGATCCCGCCGCCGTACTGGTCGGTGGCGAGGATGGCCGACTGATGCGTGGCGCTGATCGCCGAGGACAGGCAGATGACGACGACGCCGTCGGCGCCCTCCGACGACAGGCGGCCAAACACCTCCTGGAACCGTCCCACCGAAGGGGCAGCGGTCTCGGGCAGGCCCTCGCCGGCGACGAGCAACTCCCAGAAGCGGGCGGTGGAGAGGGTCTCCCGGTCGACGTACTCGGTGTCCCCGAAGCGGATGGTGAGGGGGACGATGGTGATCCGATGGCGCTCGATCAGGTCGTCGGGGAGGTCGCACGACGAGTCGGTGACGATGCGGATCACAGGAAGACGTTACCCGTTGCCGGTTGCCCGTTGATGGCTACCCGTTGCCGGCTCGGGCGAGCCGACGGCGTGTCGGGACTCGCCGGCGAGGATTCCGGCGCATTGCGTAGTGCGCATCGCGCACCGGGCATCACGAACTACGAGACACGAATTACGAACCACTCTCACCCCACCGCCCGTTCCAGCACGGCGAGGGGCTCGTCGAGGGCGCTGAATCCTTCCGACGCGTACAGAGCCATGGCGGGCTGGTTGTCGACCTGGGTGTTGAGCATCAGGGCGTGGGCGCCCTCGCGCTTCGCCCAGCGAGCGGACGACCGGACCAGTGACCGGCCGATGCCGATCCCCTGGCGGGCCGGCTCGACCGCCAGCCGCTGCAGATAGGCGATGGTCGTCCCAACGCCGCTGATCGCGAATCCGGCGAGCCCGCCCGAGGGATTGCGCACGACGTGGAGGATGGATCGGGGGGTGGCCGCCATCGCTTCGGCGAGTGCCCGCCGATCGAACTGCCAGAAGTCGCCGAAGGCTGATGCGTCGATCCGCAACGCCTCGGCGACGTCGCCGTTGGTCCCGGGAATCACCAGGTGGCCGGGGGGCGGGATGTGGTCGAGTTCGCGGCGGAGCAGGGCGAGGTCGGCCCGGTGCTCGAAGGCGGCGTCGGCCCAGGTCTTCTGGGCGGATCTAGGTAGGGGCGGCGACAGGACCGCGCTCACGCCAACGTCACCGAGGGCGTCGACGCAGTCGTCGATGAACGAGGGGCCTCCGCCGCGGCAGAGTCGGAGGTGGGCCATGGGGACGACTTCGTTCCAGGGACGCGACTCAGCCCGGGCCCATCCCTTCCGCAAGGTGATCGGCTCGGGCCAATTCCCCTCGACCCGTACCCCTGTGCTCACCACGGCGATGGTATCGGCGGGGCGTGGCGCGACCGAATCGGAGGTCTGTCGGGAATCTGCCAGAGTTGGCCTCGTGAAGCCGCTGGTGATCAGTCACGCCGCATGTTTCCTCCACCGCAACTCACCGGGGCATCCGGAGCGGCCGGCGCGCATCGAGGCGGCGCTCATCGGCGCCCGTTCGTGGGGAGGCGAGGTCGACGAGCGCGAAGCCGCCCTCGCCTCCAAGGCGGACCTCTCCCTCGTCCACGATTCGGCGTACGTCGACGCCATCGAGGAGTTCTGCCGCGAGGGCGGTGGTGAGCTCGACCCCGACACCGGCGCCGTGCCGGGAACCTGGGAAGCGGCGCGTCGGGCCGCCGGGGCCGGTCTGGTGGCGATCGAGGCGATCCAGGCGGGAGCGTCCCCGGTGGCTTTCCTGGCGATCCGTCCTCCGGGCCACCATGCCCACGCCGCTCGGGCTCTCGGGTTCTGCATCTTCAACAACATCGCCATCGCCGCCGAGCGGTTGGTGAGCGAGGGAGTGCGGGTGGCGATCGTCGACTACGACGTTCACCACGGCGATGGCACCCAGGAAACCTTTGGAGCGCGGTCCGACGTGTTGTACGTCTCCCTTCATGAGTACCCCTTCTATCCGGGGAGTGGCTGGCTCGAGGAGGTGGGACACGGGCAGGGGACGGGGCGGACGGTGAACATCCCGCTCCCGCCCGGAACCGCAGGCGACGCCATCGAGCAGGCGTTCACCCGAATCGTGATTCCCGTCGTGGCCCAATTCACTCCGGACTGGATCTTGGTCAGCGCCGGCTACGACGGCCACCGCGCCGACCCTCTCGCCGACTGGGTGCTCGAGGCCGATGACTACGGGCGTATGGCGCGGCACCTGTCGCGCTTCGGCGTGCCGGTGGTCTACTTCCTGGAGGGTGGATACGAGTACGACGCCATCGTTGCCTCGGTGGCGGCCACCCTTCAGGGTGCCGCCGGCGAGGACTTTCCCACTCCCACGGGAGTGTCCCCTGGGGTCGCTGTGGAGATGGTGGAGACGTCGGCGGTGCAGGCGGCCAAGCACTGGAGCGGGGTTCAAGGAGGCTGACGGCCCTGCCGATACGACCGTCAGTCACACCTGGATGGATTCCTGGCCAATTCGCTCCCACCCATCGCCGCACTCCTCACCGACGCACAGCGTGCCGGCGCCTCCGACCTGCATCTGAAGGCCGGCATCCCGCCGATGATCCGAATCGCCGGTGAGCTCGCCTCGCTCCCCGAGTCCCCCCTGACGGAGCAGGACGTGGAGGCATATCTGGCGGCGATCATTCCCGACCGTCTCGCCGTCGAGTTCCTCCAGCGCCACGAGGCCGACTTCGCCTATGGGCTGCCCGATGGCTCGCGGTTCCGCGTGAACGCCTATCGGCAGCGCGGGTTCGTGAGCATCGCCATCAGGGCTCTGCGACCGCCGACGGGGGACTTCGGCTCGCTGGGGCTGCCTCCGGTGCTCGGCCGGCTGGCGGCAGAACCTCGCGGCTTGGTGCTCGTGACCGGTCCGACCGGTGCCGGGAAGTCGACGACCCTGGCGGCACTCATCGACGCGATCAACTCCACGCGCAGAGTCAACATCATCACGGTCGAGGATCCCATCGAGATCGTCCACCGCGACAAGCTGTCGATGATCAGCCAGCGCGAGGTTGGCGTAGACACCGGCGGGTTCGCCGAGGCGATGCGCCGGGTGCTGCGCCAGGACCCCGACGTGATCCTGATCGGCGAGATGCGCGACGCCGAGACCATCGACGCCGCCCTCAAGGCTGCGGAGACCGGCCACCTGGTGCTCTCGACGCTGCACACCCTCGACGCTGCCGAGACCATCAACCGGATCCTCGAGTTCTTCCCTTCCGAGAACCAGCAGCAGGTGCGGTTGCTGATGGCGGCCACGCTGCGGGCGATCATCAGCCAGCGGCTCATCCCCACCGCCGACGGCCGGGGCCGCGTCCCCGCGGTCGAGGTGCTCATCAACACCGAGCGGGTCGCCGACCGCATCGCCGACGCGTCGATCACCCACGAGATCCCCGACGTGATCGCCGAGGGGGCGTACTACGGGATGGAGACCTTCGATCAGTCGAT
>JAZDHM010000131.1:0-2561 GCA_043805935.1 Actinomycetota bacterium | reverse complement strand
GGTCACCCCGAGGTGGGTGACCATCCTGATCCGGCCGCCCAGAGCGCTGGCGCGCACGCCTTCCTTCTCCAGGGCGGCGCTGAACGCCGTGGCGGTCATTCCGTTGGGGGGCGAGCAGAAGACCATGTTGCTCTCCGCGGGAGTGACTCCCAGGCCGAGGTCGGCGAGTCCCGAGGCGAGTCGGGCGGCGTTGGCGTGATCCTCGGCGAGGCGTTCCACGTTGTGATCGAGGCCGTAGAGGGCGGCGGCGCAGAGGATCCCCGACTGGCGCATCCCACCCCCGAACAGGTACTTGAAGCGAGTGGCGGCCGCGACGAATGCGGCCGACCCGGCGATGGCGGCACCACCCGGGCCCCCGAGGCCTTTGGAGAAGTCGACCCAGATGGCGTCGACCGGAGCACTCCACCGCAGAGCGGGTATCCCCGAGGCGGCGACGGCGTTGAACAGCCGGGCGCCGTCGGTGTACACCGACGCATCGAACTCACGGGCGGCGGCGCACACGGCCTCGTACTGGTCGATCGGCCAGACCGTCCCTCCGGCGAGGTTGTGGGTCTGCTCGAGGCTCACCAGCGAGGTGCGCGGCTGATAGACGTTGCCGCGGTTCATCACCGCTCTCACCTGGTCGGGGGTGAAGTGGCCCTTCGCCGTCACGATCGGTGCGAGCAGCACCCCGGACAGGACGGCCGGCCCGCCTCCCTCGAAGCGAGACACGTGGGCGCCGTGGTCGCACACAACGGCATCACCCGGCTTGGTCAACGCGGCGATCGCCACCTTGTTGCACATCGAACCGGTGGGGAGGAACACCGCCGCTTCCTTGCCGAGCAGGCCGGCGACCCGCTCCTCGAGGCGGCGGGTGGTGGGGTCCTCGCCCAGCTGTTCGTCGCCCACCTCGGCTTCGGCCATCGCTCGGCGCATGCCCTCGCTCGGCAGGGTGTGGGTGTCGGAGAAGAGGTCGATCACGTGGTGGAGCGTACCGAACGCGTTCGACCTCATCGTCGGGTGGGGGGTGCGCAATGCGCAATGCGCGATTCGAGAGAGAAGAGGCGGGGAAGGGGTAACTGGTAACCGGCAACCCTCTAGCCTGCGTCGGGTGACCGACATCGACGTGCTCGTCGTCGGGGGCGGGCCGGGCGGGTCATCCGCGGCCCACTGGTTGGCTCGCGCCGGCCACGAGGTGGTGCTCGTCGAGAAGAAGGAGTATCCCCGGGAGAAGACTTGCGGCGACGGGCTGACCCCCCGGTCGATCCTCCAGCTGATCGACATGGGGTTCGACTTCTCCGTCCCCGAGTTCCATCGGGTGGGCGGCCTGAGGGCGTATTCGGGTGAGCTGATGATCGAGCTGCCCTGGCCCGAGCACCCGACGCTTCCGGCGTGGGGCGGAGCGATCAGGCGCGCCGACCTGGACATGCAGGTCGCCCGTCTGGCCGAGAAACAGGGTGTCGTCGTCCGCCAGCACACCTCCGCCCGGCCGTTGGTCGCAGCCGGCGGGATCACCGGCGTCGAGCTGACGTCCGACGGCGACGTCGAGGTGGTGACGCCCCGCTACGTGGTGGTCGCCGACGGGTCGCTGTCACGCTTCGGCCGGGCCCTCGGAGCCGCCCGGGACAAGCGGCGTCCCTACGGGCTGGCGGCGCGGGCCTACTTCACGAGCCCCCGATCCGACGATGACTTCATGGAGAGCCAGCTCGATCTGCACGACCACAACGGCACAACCATCCCCGGGTACGGCTGGGTGTTCCCGATGGGCGACGGCACGATCAATGTCGGTGTGGGCGTCCTGTCGACCTTTCACCGCTGGAAGGAGGTCAACACGTCGACGCTGATGACCGCCATGGTCGAGGCACTCCCCGAGCACTGGCAGGTGACGACGGAGTCTCAGCTCGCCGAGGCCAGGGGCGGCAAGCTGCCGATGTCGTTCTCCATCGGGCCACTCGTGGGCAGCAACTGGGTGATCGTGGGCGACGCCGCCGGGGCGGTCAACCCCTTCAACGGCGAGGGCATCGCCTATGCCTACGAAACGGGGCGCATCGCCGCCACCCACGTGGGCGCCGCCATCGCCAAGGACGACCGCTCCCTCTTGTGGGGGTACAAGGACGAGATCGCCGACACCTACGACCTGTACTTCCGGGTGTCGCGGGCGTTCGTGCGGCTCATCGGGCAGCCGGGGGCGATGCGCGTCCTCACCAGGACCGGTCTGCGCAGCCGCACGTTGATGGAATGGGTACTGCGGGTTATGGCCAACATCCTTCGTCCCGACGAAACGCACCTCGCCGAGACGGCCTATCGAATGGTCGAGCGGCTGGTGGCGGCCGGCCCCGAGCCCTGGTAGAGAAGCTGCCAGCTGCCAGCTGCCAGCTACCAGCTTCCGGCTGCCAGCAAGAGAGGAGCGCGTTGATCTCAAGACGGGGTCGGGCGAGGGTTCGTCGAATGTCGAATGTCGAGCCAGTCGCCCGGTCGCAACGCGAGTGGGGCCGCCAGAAAGGCGGCCCCCCGGGCGAAAACCCAAACACCACGGCCCAGAGCCCCAGGACGGGGGGGACAACCGCGAAAGACACCAAAAG
>JAZDHM010000130.1:0-12353 GCA_043805935.1 Actinomycetota bacterium | reverse complement strand
GGCGCATCGTTCGGGGCCGGGTCGCCGGTGCTGGTGGCGGCGATGGCGACGGTCGTGGCAGGCGCCGGCTTGAGCCTGCGTCGCTCTACAGGGTGAACGGCAGGCCGGCGACGATGTAGATCGCCCCGGCGATCGTCAGCCAGAAAGCACTCGGGTTCGGTGGCGGGCGGAGGCCCTTGCGCAAGCGTTCCATCGGGTCGCGGCGCTTGATGACCCGACCGCGGCGGATGTCGTCATCCTCCTCCGGCTCGTCGACGCCGCGGTTGCGGCCGCGGATCACGGCCTCCGCCGCCCCGATGCTCAGGTTCGAGTATCCACCACCGCGGGCCCCGCCCGCCAGCAGCAGCAACGTCCCCACTCCGATGGCGGTGTATCCGATGGCGTGCTCGAGGCGCGCCGACGACATCGCGAACACGATGAGCGCAACGACCACGATCACCACGAGGCCGATGCCGAAGAGCTTCAGGTACACGCCGATGCGCTCGCCGAGCGGCTCGGCCACGAATTCGCCGGTCCGGCGATCGAACCGGCGCCGGTCCATGAAGCCGAGGTCCCGGTAGGCGGGCATGGGCGGCAGGGTATCGCGGGCCGAATTCCAGGGGATAACGACTCCCTAAGCTCGCTGCGCCGTGCGCAGACCAGCCGTCGCTTACCTCGCCCTCGCGGTCGCGTCGTTGCTGTTTGGGGCGACCTTCGTGGTCGTCAAGGACGCGGTGACGACGCTCCCGCCCCTCGGGTTCGTCGGATGGCGGTTCGGGCTCGGCGCCATCGTGCTCGGTGTGTTCGGCCTGCCCCGGTCGACGCGCACCTGGCGAGAGGGGACGATCGCAGGCCTGTTCCTCTTCAGCGGCTACGCCCTACAAACCCAGGGCCTCACCACCTCGACGGCATCGAACTCCGGGCTGATCACGGGCCTTTACGTGGTCCTCACCCCGCTGGCGGCATCGGCGATCGCCCGGCGCCTCCCCCGGCCCCTCATGATCGGCGGGGCGCTCCTGGCGTTCGGGGGCTTCGCGGTGCTCACGCTCGCCGACGGCCTTCGGCTCGAACCGGGCGACCTGTACACGGTGGCGTGCGCGGCTGCCTTCGCCGGTCACATCGTCTACCTCTCGCGGGTCGCCCACCGCCACCGCGTCATCCCATTCACCGCCGTGCAGCTGCTGGTCACGGGAGCCCTCGGGCTCGGCGGCTCTGCCGTGTTGGAGCGGTTCCAGGCGCCGGGGGCGGAGACGTGGACGGCGGTCGTCGTCACCGGGGTGGCGGTCAGTGCCGGGGCGTTCTTCCTGCAAGTCTGGAGTCAGACGATCATCGGCCCGGCGCGTACCGCAATCGTCCTCGCTCTCGAGCCTGCCTTCGCCGCGGCCACGGGAGCGATCGTGCTCGGAGAGCGCCTCGGGACACGCGGGCTGATCGGGGCGGCGCTGATCCTTGGAGGGATCTACGTGGTGCTTGCCGGAACCGGCGCGGAGGACGAGCTACCGACCGGCGAGGCGGTCTCCCCCGCTCACTGAGCTGGTGAGCGCGGAGGCATTGCGCCGTTCTTGGATCAAGGAGCGGACGTGGAAGGCGGCGCGCAGCAGCATCAAGAGGAGGAACAGGACCAGTACCAGCATCCCGAGCAGCTCCGGCCCATCGAAGTAGGAGGTGTGACACGAGGCCAGTCCAGCGCCGCACAGGCCCAGACCGTCGCCTCCCCCGGCGAGGTCGAGCAAGGCGAGCATCGGCACCAGCGCCACCCCGGCGATGGCGGCGATGACGACCCCGATGACGATGCGGATGGCGGTCATGTGAAGAAGGTATCAGAGGGCAGATGGCAGATCGGAGCCCGCTGCCGGCTGCGATCTGCACGCCGGCCTCTTCTGGTGGCGGGCAACCGGTGGCGGAATTACATTCATGTCACATGGTCTCCCCGGCCGGAACCACCTCCTCTTCTTCGGCGTACTTCGTCGAGGACTTCACCGCCGGCGAGGCAGAGGTGCTCCGCCGCTTCTTCACCAATACCACCGAGCCGGTGTTCGCCCTGGTCAACCTCCCCGAGGTCGTCAAGGGCGCCCTCTTCGCCCGGTACAGCCGCTCCTCCAAGTCGGTGCGCCGGTTGTTCCTCGACGAGTTCTACGACGCCCCCGAGGTCGGGGTCTCGCTGATCGCTGCCGGGCTTGGCCACGAGGATGACGGGGTGCGGATGCAGCGGGCCGAGGAGCTGTACGAGCGGGTGTTCAATCAATACGGCGACGACTCGGTCGCCCAGCTCGGCGGAGTCCATCTCGCGTGCGAGCAGGCGTCGAACATCCTCACCAAGGTCCTCGAGTGGGGCCGGGTCGCCGCCTACCTCGAGCAGAGCACCCGTTACATGTTCTACGACAAGCCGCTGGGAGATCGATATCGCTACGCCATCCCGCCGGAGATCGCGGAGTCACCCCTGGCCGGCGACTTCGCGGCGACGATGGACTCCCTGTTCGTCTCGTATGCCGGGCTCACCGAAGGGCTGACCCAGTACTACCGCGCCCGGTTCCCGCGGTCCCCGGGGGATTCGGACTTCGTGTACCGTTCAACAATCCGCGCCCGGGTGTGTGACGACCTGCGCGGCCTGCTGCCGGCGGCGACGCTGTCCAACGTCGGCATCTACGCCACCGGCCAGGCATACGAGATGCTCCTGCTACGGATGCGCGCTCACCCGCTTCTCGAGGTGCGCCGGTACGCCGCGATGATGCTCGCCGAGCTGCAGAGGGTGATCCCGGCCTTCCTCAAGCGCATCGAGGTGCCTGCCCGGGGTGGCGCCTGGAGCGACTACCTGGCCTCGACCGCGGCGGCGATGGAGCGGGTGGCCGCCTCCTATGCGGTCGACCCCCCGCCCCGTCCCGAAGTCACCTTGGTCGAGTGGGACCCCGACGCCGAGGTGAAGGTGGCGGCGGCGGCCCTGTACCAATACACCGACCTGCCCGACGACGTGCTGCTCGAGCGGGCGCGGGGGCTCGGGGGCGACGGGATCGCCGAGGTGCTGCGCGCCTATGTCGGCGACCGGGGGAACCGCCGCCACAAGCCGGGGCGGGCGATGGAACGCGTCGGCTACCGCTTCGACGTCCTCTGCGATTACGGGATATTCCGCGACCTACAGCGCCACCGGATGCTGACGACCGAGTGGCAGCGTCTGGGCACGGCGCACGGCTACGTCAGCCCCGACGCCATCCTCGATGTCGGGGCGGGGCCGGTCTGGGACGCGGCGATGGAGCGTGCCGCCGCCCTCCACGATCGGGTGTCCGGTCTGCTCGGTCCCGGAGTCGCCCAGTACACGGTGCCCCTGGCGTATCGGATCAGGTTCTTCATGCACCTCAACGCCCGCGAGGCTTTCCACCTCCTCGAGCTCCGCACCGGCGAGGGTGGCCACCCCGGATACCGCCGCATCTGCCAGGAGATGCATCGTCTCATCGGAGAGGTCGCCGGGCACACCCGGATCGCAGGCGCCATGCGCTTCGTCGACCACGCCGACTACGGGTTGGGACGCCTCGGCACCGAGCGCCGGGCGGAGGCCAAACGCGCCGCCGCCGGCGTCGCCGAGCCGTTGGCCTGACTCCTGACTCGTCAGGCGAGCGGCATCCGCAGGACGAGTGTGCCGCCCTCGATCGCAGCGTGGGCGTCGGCCACCAGCGAGTAGTCCACGAAGTCCTGCTGGGCGGATGCCATGAAGCGCCGCCGCGCCTCCCCCTCCAACGGGGGGATGCCCCGCTCCCGGACCGCGGCAGCCCGGTCACGGAATCGCTCCTGGAATGCTGCAACGTCGAACTCAGCCATGTTCCCTCCGCTCCGGCGAATATCCAGGGTAGGAGCCACTGAGGCCTGGCTACGCTCGGCTGCGTGCTCGATCGGCACCTCCTCATCGTGACGGGCAAGGGCGGTGTCGGCCGAAGCGCCCTCGCCGCGTCGCTGGCGCTCCGGGCCGCACGCGGCGGCCGCCGGGTCCTGGCGGTGACGATGACCGACTCGCTCGGGCTATCCGGTCATCTCCGCACCGGGACGCTCGGCCCCAAACCCATTGAGGCCCGCCCCGGCCTCTCGGCGATGGCGATCGAGCCGGCCGCCGCCCTCGACGAGTACCTGAGGATCCGGCTGCGGGTCCCGAGGGTGGGTGCGATGACACGGGCCTTCCGGGTTCTCGCCGAAACCGTTCCGGGCATCCGTGACACCGTCGTCATCGGCAAGCTGCTGTGGGAGGCCGCCCGGTCCGACTGGGATCTGGTGGTGGCCGACGGGCCTCCCACCGGCCAGGTCCTGTCGCTGCTGCGAGCACCGTCGACGATCGAAGGCCTCGTACCCGCCAGTCGGGTGAAGGCGCAGGCGGCCTGGATGCGCCGGATGCTCGCCGACGGGGCGGGGACCGGGATCGTCGTGGCGGCGACACCCGAGGAACTCCCCGTCGCCGAGGCGGCGGAGACGATCGCGGCGCTGTCCGAGGAGGGCTTGGCCGCCGTCGCTGCGGTCGTCGCAAACCGGGTGCTCCCCGAGCTTCGGATCGACCGCGGGCTGCTCGACGCCGAGCCGCCCGGGCCCCGCCGGGATGCCGCCCTCCTCCATCTGGACATCGCCGCCGGGCAGCGGCGCCACGTGGCCGGGCTCCACCCGGACCACATCCTCCCCCTCCTCTTCGGTATTCGGACGCCCGGAGAAGTGGCGAGCCGCCTGGCCGATCTGTGGGAGCTGGCATGACCGCCGTCGTCCTCGTGGTCGGTTCCGGCGGGGTGGGCAAGACCACCCTGTCGGCCGCGATCGGTGCGCACATCGCCCGGGACGGACGCAGCGTGCTCGTGCTCACCGTCGACCCCGCCCGCCGCCTGGCCCAGGCGCTCGGCGTGCACCTGGGAAGCACTCCGGCGCCCGTCCCCGGATTCGACCGGCTCGACGCGGCGATGGTCGACGCCTCCGTATCTTGGGAGGGGATCATCCGCGCCCACGCCGACGCCACGACGGCCGAGAGGCTGCTGCACAACCGGTTCTTCCGCGCGGTCGCCGATCGCTTCCCGTCGGGGCAGGCGTACGCCGCCGCCGACGAGATGACCCGCCACGCCGACTCGGACCGCTGGGAGGTGGTCGTGGTCGACACCCCACCGACCGGAGGCGGCATCGACGTGCTGGCGTCGCCGCGCAGAATCCGCGCCCTGGTGGGCGGCAGAGCGCTCCGCTGGCTGACCGGCCCGGCGATTCCGGGGAGACGGGCGCTGTACTCCCTGACCGCCCGGCCGGTGCTGCGCCTCGCCGACGCGGTCCTCGGCGGCCCGCTCCTCGAGGACGTCGCCGAGTTCCTGCTCGACCTGAGGGTCACCTACGACGGGATCAGCCGGCGCTCGCGCCACGTCGAGGCTCGATTCAAGTCGGCGGCAACGGTGCTCGTCACCACCGCCGATCCCGCCCCGATGCGCGAGACCGCCCGCTTCTTCGAGGAGCTCCCGGATTGGGCGTCTCGTCCCCGCGCCGTGGTGTTCAACCGCGCCCTCCCCGACGAGTGGCGCGCCGCCGGCGAAGGAGGCGGTGACCCTCTCGACGCCAATCTCGAGCGCTGGGGCCAGGAGGCGCTGCGCCAGTCCGAGGCCAGGGCCGAGCTGTCGGCTCGCTACGGCGTGGTCCCGGTCGTCGTGCCCTGGATGGCCGAGGCACCGGTGACGGCCGGCGGCCTCGCCGACCTCGCCGCAGCCACCGGGCGGCTCGGCGTGGAGAGGCTCCGCCTCGATCAGTGAAGGACGGAGTCGCTGCCGAGCAGCTCGCGCAGCTCGGCGTACAGGGCGCTGCGCGGCTCGACGGTGTGCTCGGCACCCAGCCGAACGACGGTGTCCCTGGAGCCGCCGACGAGGTGCAGGAACACCGGAGTCGTCCCCGGGTGGTTCGACAGGACCCCCTTCAGCCGATCGACCAGGTCGACCGACATTCGAGGTGCGGGCACCCGCAGCCGGACGGCCCGTTCGACGTCGAGCGCCGGCTCGCTGACGCGCTGCACGATGAGCTTGACGCCATCGCCGCGCTGGTCGACCCTGCCGGCGACCACGAGCATCGCATCGTCCCTGATCAGCGGACCGGTCTCGGCAACGGTGCGCGGGAAGGCGACCACTTCTACGCTCCCCTCGAGGTCCTCCAGCTGGAAGTACAGCATCAGTTCCCCGTTGCGGGTGTACCGGCGCGTCACCCCTCCGACGATCCCGCCGACGGTCACCACCGAGGCGTCGGCCATCTCCTCCAGCGTGGCGATGGACGTCGACGCCAGGGCTCGCAGTGTCGCCGCCACGCCGAACAGGGGATGGTCCGAGACGTACAACCCGAGCATCTCCTTCTCGAAGGTGAGCCGTACCTTCTTGTCCCACTCCCCTTCGGGGATGGCCACCGCCCCTGCCTGGGCGGACGGCTCCTCGGCCCCGAACAGCGAGAACTGCCCCATATCCTCCGCCCGCCGCCGGGTGACGACGGTGTCGATCATCTGCTCGTGCACTGCCATCAAGCCCCGTCGAGGCGCACCCGTCGAATCGAACGCGCCCGCCTTGATCAAGGATTCCACCGTCCGCTTGTTGAGCACGGAGAGATCCACCCGGTCGACGAAGTCCTGGAACGACCCGAACCGGCCGTTCTTGCGCCGCTCTTCGATGATCAGCTCGACGACTCCTTCGCCGACGTTGCGGACCGCCGACAGCCCGAAGGTGATCGCCCCATCTCTCGCCGCGAAGTCGGATTCCGACGAGCTGACGTCCGGCACCAGCACGCGCACCCCCATCGCCCGGCATTCGTTGAGGTAGATCGCCGTTCGATCCTTGTCCCGCTTCGCCGACGTGAGCAGGGCCGCCATGTACTCGGCCGGATGGTGGGCCTTGAGCCATGCCGTTTGATACGCCACGAGCGCATAGCCGGCGGCGTGTGACTTGTTGAAGCCGTACCCGGCGAAATGGGACATCAGGGCGAAGAGCTCACGCCCCAGTTCACGGCGGTGACCCTGGGCGACGCACCCCTCGACGAACTGCTGCTCCTGCTCGGCCATCACCGCGGCGATCTTCTTGCCCATCGCCTTGCGGAGGCGATCGGCCTCCACCATCGAGAAACCGGCCATGACCTCCGCCGCCTGCATGACCTGCTCCTGGTACACCATGATCCCGTAGGTGTCGCGCAGCACCGGCTCCAACGCCGGGTGGGGGTAGTCGACCGGGACCCGGCCGTTCTTGCGGTCGGCGTACAGGTTGTGGGTGCCCGCCCCCAGGGGTCCGGGGCGGTACAGAGAGATCAGGGCGATGATGTCCTCGAACCGGTCGGGGCGGAGGCTGCGCATCAGCGCTCGCATCCCGGAGCCTTCCATCTGGAAGACCCCCATCGAGTCGCCCCGCGAGAGCATCTCGTAGACGAGGGGATCGTCGAGCACCACGCCGTCGATGTCCGGCTTGGCGCCGGTGGTCTCTTCGATCAGTTCGAGGCAGCGCTCGATGGTCGACAGGTTGCGCAGCCCGAGAAAGTCCATCTTCAGCAGGCCGAGGGCCTCGATGGCGTGCATCTCGAACTGGGTCACGATCTCGGCGTTCTCGCCCTTCTGCTGGATCGGGACGACGTCGATCAGAGGATCGGGCGAGATCACCACGGCGGCGGCGTGGATCGAATCCTGGCGGCGCAGGCCCTCGAGCCCCAGGGCCGTGTCGATCACCCGGCGAGCGTCGGGGTCTGACTGATACATCTCGCGCAGACCGGCCGCGTTGGCATGGAAGTCGCGCATCTCGGAGGCGGCATCGTCCCCGAGCGGCTGAATGCACTGGGCGAGCGTGGCTTCGCGTCCCAGGATCGCCGGGGGCATCGCCTTGGCGGCCCGGTCTCCCACGCCGTAGGGATATCCGAGCACCCGCGCCGCGTCTCGCAGCGCCTGGCGCCCCTTGATCGTCGAGAACGTGATGATCTGGGCTACGTGGTCGGAGCCATAGCGCTCCGAGGCATAGCGGATCATCTCCGCCCGATACCGCTCGTCGAAGTCCATGTCGATGTCGGGCATCTCCCGCCGCCCCGGGTTGAGAAATCTCTCGAAGATCAAGCCGTAGGCCAGCGGATCAAGCTCGGTGATCCGAAGGCAGTACGAAACGATCGACCCGCCGGCCGAGCCTCGCGCCGGACCGGTCCGGATCCCCTCCTCGCGAGCATGCCGGATCAGGTCCCACACAATCAGGAAGTAGGCGGGGAATCTCATGCCTTCGATCACCCGCAACTCGTGCTCGATGCGCTCCACCACTGGGGCTGGCAGCGGATCGCCGTAGCGGAACCGGGCGCCCTCCAGCACCAGCCTCCTCAGGTACGACGCCTCCGTCTCCCCGCCCGGTACTGGAAAGTGGGGCAGAAGGATGTTCCCGAAGTCCATCTTGACCTCGGCACGTTCGGCCACGAGCAGCGTGTTGTCGCACGCCTCGGGGTACTGGTCATCGGGGAAGAGTGAGCGCATCTCGGCGGCCGACTTCACGTAGTAACCCTGGCCCTGGAAGGCGAACCGCCCCGGGTCGCTCATCTGGGCGCCCGTCTGGATGCAGAGCAGGGCGTCGTGGGCCTCGGCTTCCGAGGCCCGTGTGTAGTGACAGTCGTTCGTGGCGAGGAGCGGGGCCCCGATCCGCTCAGCGATCGACACCAGGTCGGGCAGCACCTTGCGCTGGGCGGCCACCCCATGGTCCATGATCTCGACGAAGAAGCTCTCCTTGCCGAAGATGTCCTGGTACATCGCGGCCGCCTCGACCGCGGCGTCGAAGTCCCTCTGGACCCCGACGTTCCCCTCTTCGGCATACGCATCGGGGGCGAGTAATTGGGGCACGTGCCCACCGAGGCAGCCGGTGGTCCCCACCAGTCCGTCGGCGTATTCCGACAGCAGCTCGACGTCCATCCGAGGCTTGTAGTAGAAACCCTCGAGGAAGGCCCGGCTCGCCAGCTTCACCAGGTTGCGGTAGCCCTGCTGGGTCACCGCCAGCAGGGTGATGTGGTAACGGATGTCGTCGCGGCGCGGCGGCCGATCGAATCGGGAGCCGGGCGTCAGGTAGCCCTCCATCCCGATGAGTGGGGTGAGGCCGGCCCCCACGGCCTGGGTGTAGAACTCGACCGCCCCGTACAGCACGCCGTGATCGGTCAACCCGATCGCCGGCTGGCCGTCCGCCGCCGCGGCCCGCACCACGTCCTCCACCCGGGCCGCGCCGTCGAGCATCGAGTACTCCGTGTGGAGATGGAGATGCGCGAAGCTTCCGGCGGGCAACGGGGCTCCTCGAGGAATTACAGGCGTGTGACCCGACGATACCAGGGTCCTCCGGCGGGTCGCCGTGGTCCTTCGCCGACGCCGGAGGGAGCCGCGAATCGTCGACCGTACAATGCCTTCGGCGCATCATCGACGGGAGTCACATCATGGATCTCGGCTACCAGGGCAGGTTGTTCATCCTCGCGTTCGACCATCGCGGCAGCTTCAAGCAGAAGATGTTCGGGATGTCGGGCGACTCGCAGACGCCGCAGGAGACGGCCCGGCTGAAGGACGCCAAGCGTCTCGTCTTCGACGGTTTCAAGGCGGCCGTAGCCGCCGGTGCGCCCAAGGGCGCGGGCGTGCTGGTCGACGAAGAGATGGGCGCCGACGTGGCCCGCGACGCCAAGGCGATGGGCGTTCCGCTGGCGATGCCCGTCGAGAAGTCCGGCCAACCGGTCTTCGATTTCGAGTTCGGCGATGCCTTCGGCGACCACGTCGAGGCCTTCGATCCCGACTTCGCCAAGGTCCTGGTGCGGTGGAACCCCGACGACGAGGCCGGGATCAAGGGCATCCAGGGTGAGCGCCTCGCCCGGCTCGGCGAGTGGCTGCACGCCCGTCACCCCAAGTTCCTCTTCGAACTCCTCGTCCCCGCCAGCAAGCGCCAACTCGGTCTCGTCGGCGGCGACGCCGGGGCGTACGACAGCCACCTCCGCCCCTACCTCATGCTCGAGACGATCTCGGAGATCCAGGCCGCCGGCGTCGAGCCGGACGTCTGGAAGATCGAAGGAATAGACACCCAGGAGGACTGCCGGCTGATCGCCAACCTCGCCCGCTCCAACGGGCGCGACGGCGTCATGTCGGTGGTGCTCGGTCGCGGCGCCGACGACGCCAAGGTCGACCACTGGCTCCGGATGGGTGCCCCGGTGCCCGGGTATGGAGGCTTCGCCATCGGCAGGTCGATCTGGTGGACGGGCGTCGCCGGATGGAAGGACGCCACGATGACGCGGGAGACCGCCGTCGCCTCGATCGCGTCCAACTACCGCCGCTTCATCGACGTGTACGCCGCCGCGGCGGGCTGAGGGGAGCAACGATGCGCATCGGCGTGCTGACGGGCGGCGGCGACGTCCCCGGGCTCAACCCCTGCATCAAGGCGGTCGTCGAGCGCGTGGCCGACCACGGCCACGATGTCATGGGCATCCGGCGGGGGTGGGCCGGCGTGCTCGGCGTCAACCCCGACGACCCGTCCACCATCGCGGAGCACCTGCTCCCCCTCGACCGGACCCGTGTCCGCACCGTCGACCGCACCGGGGGAACCTTCCTGCACACCTCGCGGACCAACCCGTCGAAGGTGCGCCGCGACCACGTCCCTGCCTTCCTGGCCGATCGCGCCGTCGGCGAGGGCCCCTTCGACTTCACCGACCACGCCTTGCGGGTGATCGAGTCACAAGGCCTCGACGTCCTGATCGCCATCGGTGGCGACGACACGCTGTCCTATGCGATGCGGCTCCACGACGAGGGCGTTCCGGTCATCGCCATCCCCAAGACGATGGACAACGACGTCCACGGCACCGACTATTGCATCGGGTTCTCGACGGCCGTGAGCCGCGGAATCGAGTTCATCCACAGCCTGCGCACGAGCACAGGCTCGCATGAGCGCATCGCCGTCGTCGAACTGTTCGGTCGCTACAGCGGCGAGACGTCTCTGATCACGGCCTATCTCGCCGGCGTCGACCGGGCGGTGATCTCCGAGGTGTCCTTCGACATCAACCACCTCGCCGAGTTGCTCATGACCGACAAGGCGAGGAACCCCTCCAACTACGCCATGATGACGATCTCCGAGGGTGCGGTGGTCGAGGGTGGCGAGATGGCGCTCTCCGGCAGCGCCGATGCCTACGGGCATCGCAAGCTCGGTGGGATCGGCGTCGAGGTCGGCGAAGCCCTGAAGCGCATCACCGGGCAGGGCATCATCCACCAGTCGGTCGCCTACCTGATGCGATCCGGCTCGCCGGACTCGCTGGACCTGATGGTCGCCATCAACTACGCCTCGATGGCCGCCGATCTCGCCATGGAAGGGGCGTCGGGCCGCATGGTGGCGCTGCGCGGGGGCACCTACACCAACGTCCCCATCAGCGTCACCAAGGAGGGCGTGAAGCGTGTCGACGTCGGCGAGCTGTACGACGTGGAGCAGCTGCGTCCCAAGGTCCGTCACGTCAACGGGAAGCCGATGTTCCTCTACTAGGAGGTCGAGGATGGCAGTGGTCGGCATCCTCACCGCCGGCGGCGACTGCCCCGGCCTCAACGCGGTGATCCGGGCCACCACGGCCAGGGTTGTGGCCGGGGGCGGCACGATGGTCGGGTTCCGCGACGGGTGGGCCGGCGCCATGGAGGACGACGTCATGCCCCTCGACCGGGATGCGGTGCGCGGGATCCTCGGTCGCGGTGGGACCATCCTCGGCACATCGCGCACCGATCCCTACGTCCACGGCCGGGGACTCGCCTCGCTGACGCCGACGCTGCGCAAGCACGAGGTCGACGTGCTGGTCGCAGTCGGAGGGGACGGCACGCGGCGCAGCGCGGCCCGCCTCGCCGACGAGGGACTCGCCGTGGTCGGCGTCCCCAAGACGATCGACAACGACATCCCGGGAACCGACGTCACCTTCGGTTTCCACACCGCGGTACAGATCGCCACCGATGCCATCGACCGGCTCACTACCACCGCCGAGGCGCACAACCGGGTGATGCTGGTGGAGGTGATGGGTCGCAGCCAGGGATGGATCGCCCTCTACTCCGGCCTCGCCTCCGGAGCCGACGTGATCCTCATCCCCGAACTGCCGATGCCCCTGGAGGAGGCCGCCGGGATCATCACCAGGCGCCATGCCGTCGGCCACAACTACTCGATCGTCGTAGTGGCGGAGGGCATCTCGCCACCCGACGCCCACGAGCTCCCCAAGGACGCGTTCGGCTTCGACAGGCTCGGCGGGGTCGCCTACGACGTGGCGCCGGTGCTCGAACGGCTCACAGGATTCGAGACCCGGGTGACCGTCCTCGGCCACCTGCAGCGGGGCGGCACTCCCACCGCCTTCGATCGGGTACTGGCCACGCGCCTCGGGACCGCCGCCGCCGACGCCGCCCTGGCCGGCAC
>JAZDHM010000129.1:0-2451 GCA_043805935.1 Actinomycetota bacterium | reverse complement strand
AAGACGGTGCACACGTGGATCGCGTTGAGCACCTTGATGCCCCTTGCGTCGGGGTCGGCGCGGACCTTGTGGTCGTGGGTGCAGAGGGCCATCGCTCGACCGGGGTCCCGCAGGCAGAGCTGGATACACTCGGCTTCGCCCCGGTCCTCCGTCGGATCATCGAAGGCCCGCTCGCCATTCCATCGGCGCTGGCGCGCGAAGACCTGGTCGAGCTCGTCCGACGTCAGTTCGATCGCCCGCGCGAAGCATCTCGGTGTGATCAGCGTGACCGCGGCCGGGAACGAGCTCCGCGAGAGCCCGTCGATCTCTCGGTAGACCCCTCCCGGGATGTAGGCGCGGTCACGAAAAGCACCGGCGAGGGTCGACGCCATCCCAAGCTCGGACAGGTAGAGCGGGACCGTCGCGTCGAAGCAGACCTCACCGTCGAGAAGCCGCCCAAGGATATCCTCGGCGCCCCCGCCGGCGCTCACGAGCCCATGAGCTCACCGAGGTCGGGGTCGAGCGCCTCGGGTTCCTCTGCCTCGTAGTCGGGCAGGCCGTTGATCTCGAGGATCTGCCGGGCTCGCTCCTGGCTGACCTGCAGGAGGTCGGCAACGGCGTCGAGTCGCAACCAGCGCGTCTCGTAGGCGTCAAGCACGCGCTGCTCGAACCCCGGGTCAAGCCGCGGCTGCTCGCCGAAGTCGGGCATCTGTGGCAGGACCATCTTGTGTCGGCGCAGGAGTGCCCGGGTGGTGTCCTGGCCGGCGCGAAAACTGCCGAGGAGATCCTCCTTGAATACGGGCGAAACGAGGGACAGCTCGCAGAGCTGGATCACCGCGCTCGTCGCGCTGACGACGAACCGCCGGACGGTCGCGGCCACGCGGCGCTCCTCGTCGGGGATCGTGGAGCAGAGCTCCTTCACGCCGCGCTCGTCCATCAGGAAATGCGCCGCGAACCGGTTGGCTTCCTGCTCCTCGCCGTCACCGGTGTCCTGTTCAACGTTGTCCTCGAAGACCGCCCCGCCCTCGCCGACCGACCTGAGCTGGGCGTGTCCGAGCTCGTGCGCCGCGGTGAAGCGGTGACGGAGGGGCGCCGGGAGCGACGTGTTCACAAAGATGAAGACGCGTCCCTGCTCTCGCTTGCAGGCCCCGTCGAGGCCGTCCCGAAAGGGACGCGTATAGAGCTCGATCCCGAGCTCGCGGATCACATGGTAGATGTCGACGTAGCCGGTGCCGAGGCCGACCTCCGACCGGAGAAGACGCGCGGCTTCGCGCCCCTGGCCCCTAGCGGCCATCGTCGTGCCCGATGCCCGAGACGAAGAGGGAGTTCGAGATGCACCGCTCGAACCACTCGATGGCCTTCTGGGTGGCCGGGCGATCGGGGTTCACCCGCATCCTCACGTGGTCGGGTGCGGCGAGGAGGGCATCGATGTCGAGGCGCAGGGCGCTGGCAAGCGGAGCGATCTCGGCCGCCTGGATGTCCCGCATGTTGCGTTCGATCTTGGCGATCTTGTCCCGGTCGATCCCGGTCAGATCGGCAAGCTGCTGCTGGGTGTAGCCCCACTTCGCCCGTTCGTATCGGACCCGTTCGCCGAGCCTCGCCATGCTGCCCTCCCTGTGACGTGTGCGATTATCGCACAAGACCATGGCGTGTCAAGGAGGGCGGCAGACCCTGGACAGGCCATCGTCAGATTGCCGCCCGTTCACATCGGAACGCACTACTCTGGTGCTCCCAGGGCGATCCATCGGAGCACACGGAGAGCCCGCAGATCCGCCATTCGACCGGCTCAGCCCCGAACGAAGGAGAGTCCCGTGGCCGACAACGCACTCACCACGATCGCGGACTGCGAGGACTTCGTCAGCGGCTGCAGGTTCATGGGCACCGGCGGTGGCGGGGACGTGGAGTGGGGGCTGAGCATGCTGGCGTCGGCGCTCGAGGAGGGCCTGCCGCTGGAGTGGACCGATCTCGCCGACATCGCCGACGACGCCTGGACCTGCACCGCCTTCGGGATGGGCTCGATCGCCCCGCAGGACGACGGGACGAAGCGGGCAATCGAGGCGCTCGGGCTGGTCGATCGCCTCGGCTACAACGCGATGGCACAGGCCGTGCGCGAGCTCGCCGCCTACACCGGGAAGGCAATCTCCGTGATCGTGCCGTCTGAGTTGGGCGCGGGCAATACACCGGCTCCGCTCGTCAGCGCGGCCCGGCTCGGAGTCACCTGCGTCGACGGGGACTACGCCGGGCGGGCGATCCCCGACGAGATGCAGGGCACGCCGTACCTCTACGGCAAGTCGAGCCACCCCCTGGCAAGCGTCGACCAGTGGGGCGACGTCGTCATCCTCAAGGAGGCGACCAACCCGTTCATGCTCGAGCGGATCGGCAAGATGCTGAGCGTGGCGGCCCACGGCCACTGCTACCAGGCGGCCACCCTGCTGCCGGCCAACGAGATGAAGGAGATCGTCGTCCGGGGGA
>JAZDHM010000128.1:0-3615 GCA_043805935.1 Actinomycetota bacterium | reverse complement strand
CTCCGAGCTGGTGGCAGGCGCCCTCGGCGAGCACCTGTTCGAGTGGTTCCTGCGCAACAAGCGTGCCGAGTGGGACCGCTATCAGCGTCACGTGAGTCGCTACGAGATCGAGGAGTACTTGCCGATACTGTGAGGACCGCCGGCCTTCGGCCGGCGGTCCGCTACCCGCTGCCCGCTACCCGCACGAGTCCCTGAGCCTGGGGTCACACCGCACTTGCTCATCGCCATCCATCCCCCGCATCCGTCGGCCTCGCTGGTCGAGGCGCTGGTCGCCGCCGGGTACCGGCCCGTTCCCATCGACGACGCCGCCGCCCTCGCCGAGACCGAGCCCGCCGAGGGATGGGGGCTGCTCGTCGTCGAGCTGAGTGACGATCCCGCCGCCGGCCTGGCCGTGGCCCGCAGGGTCAAGGACGCCGGGACCGCTCCCGTCCTCGTGGTCGCCGGCCGGCGCCACACCGCCGACCTGACCGATGGGGTGTTCGACGACTTCCTTCTCGGGCCGCTCGATCCCGCCGAGGTGGCGGTCCGGGCAGGGCGCCTAGCCATCGCCCACATCAGGGCCACTCCCGACCAGGTGATCGCGTTCAAGGACCTGTCGCTCAACCTGGCCAACTACCAGGCGACGATCGGCATGCACCCGGCGGACCTCACGTACATGGAGTACGAGCTGCTGCGGTTCTTCGTCACCAACCCGGGCCGGGTCTGGAGCCGCGAGCAGTTGCTCTCCCGCGTGTGGGGGTACGACTACTTCGGTGGCGCCAGGACCGTCGACGTCCACGTCCGGCGGCTCCGCGCCAAGCTCGGCGAGGAGCGCGCCTCGTGGATCACCACAGTCCGCTCGGTGGGCTACCGGTTCGGTTGACGGGAGCGTCCCTCCGGCAAGCGTGATCACCCATGAGTAGGTCGACCCCGACTCCCGTCTGATCGGCACCCTTGTGCTGCAGGTCAGACCCCGGCGTTGTGGCGCCCCCCGGGTACAGTCGGCAGAGCAGACGCATCACCGATCAAAAGGGGCCACATGGTCATCCTCGCCGTCCAACACAAGGTCGCCAACTTCGACGCCTGGAAGAAGGTGTTCGACCAGAACCCGCCCAAGATGGGCGGAGCCCTCTTTCATCGGGTCAACCGCATGCTGTCCGATCCCGACACCGTGGTCGTGGTGGCCGGGTTCAAGTCGGCCGAGGAGGCCCAGGCCTTCACGGCGGCTCCGGAGCTCGCCGCAGCGATGAAGCAGGCCGGCCTCGTCGGCGCGCCGCGGATCGAGATGTACACCGAGGTCGAGTCCGTCACCTACTGACCGCCACGGGCGACGGGCCTGCCGCAGACCGCCTCCCGCCGGGGTCGGGTTCGACCGCGAACCATGCGCCCCGGCGGTTGCCATTCCCCCCTCTCCTAATCTGACTCCCCGTGATTCCCGAGCAGCGGCCGCCCACCGCCCGGGAAGTCCTCGGTGGTGGGTTTCGCATCGTCTTCCGGTTCATCAAGGCCCGGCCTTGGTCCTTCGCGTTCGCCGTCACCGGGGCGGCGATGTTCGCCGCCGCGATCATCGCCGCATCGGCGGTGATCGGCTGGGTGACCGACACCGCCATCCTCCCGGTGCTGCGTGACGGCCAGCCGGTCGCCAACAAGGTGTTCCCAGTGGTCGCCGCCGTGCTCGGCGTCGCCACGTGGAAGGCGGCCGCCATCGTCCTGCGCCGCACCTCGGCGGGATGGCTGCAGCTGCGCAACCAGCAGGATCTGCGTAGCCAGCTGGTTTCCCATCAGTTGGAGCTCGAGCTGGGTTGGTTCGCCCGCCAGTCGATCGGCAACCTGCTGTCGATCGCCGACAACGACACCGAACGCGGCACGGGCGTCCTCGCCCCGCTTCCCTACTCGACAGGCGTGTCGCTGCTCGTGATCGGCACGGTGGTCCTGCTCGCCCTCACCGACCCGTGGCTGGGGCTCACCGCCCTCATCGGCATGACGATCGTCGTGTACGTCGAGGTCCGATCCGCGATCAAGCTGTACCCGTCGTGGGAGGGGATTCAGACCCAGCTCGGCCTGGTCGCCGGGGTCGCCCACGAAAGCTTCGACGGCGCCCTCACCATCAAGGCGCTGGGGCGCGAGGACTACGAGACGAACCGGCTCCGGGTCGCCTCCGACGAGCTGCGTGACCGGTCCATCTACGTCGGCGTTCGCTGGGAAACCTACCGCACGCTGATCGTCGTGCTGCTGCCGGCGATCAGCCTGGTGCTGCTGGTCGTGGGGGCGATGCGCGTCCGAGCAGGGGCGATCTCGCCGGGGGACATCGTGACGGCCCTCTACCTGCTCTCATTGCTGGCATTCCCGATTCAGTTGATCGCCTTCGTACTGTTCGACCTCGCCGCCGCCATCCCAGCATGGAACCGGGTGGCCGCGGTGCTCGCCGCCGACGAGATGGTGGTCTACGGCGACTCTCTCGCCCGGCTCGACGCCGGGGCAGCGCCCGTCGACTCCGACTCGGTCGGATTCCGCTACGACACCGACGAGGCGGTGCTGTCCGACGTCGTCATCGACGTGCCCGCCGGGCGAACGGTGGCCGTCGTCGGCCCCACCGGCTCGGGCAAGACCACGCTCACCCTCCTGCTGGCGCGTCTATGGGATCCTCACAGCGGGCGCATCCACCTCGACGGGCGAGACCTGCGGCTCTTCGCCCGGCACGAGCTGCCCCGCGAAATCGCATACGTCGCCCAGACCGCCTTCCTCTTCGACGACACCGCCGAGGGCAACATCACGATGGGGATGGCGGTGCCCCACGAACGAGTCGTCGAGGCCGCCCGCCTCGCCGGTGCCGACGAGTTCATCGAGGCGCTCCCCGAGGGATACGCCACCCGGATCGGTGAGCGGGGAGCGTCCCTCTCGGGTGGCCAGCGGCAACGGATCGCCCTGGCGCGGGCCTTGGTCCGCCATCCCCGAGTGCTGATCATGGACGACGCCACGTCCGCGGTCGACCCGTCCGTCGAGGCCGAGATCCTGCGCGGGCTGCGGTCGGCCGAGCTCCCGTCGACGATCGTGATCGTCGCCTACCGGCCGTCGTCCATCAGGCTCGCCGACGAGGTGATCTTCGTCGACGAAGGGCGTGTCGCCGCCCAGGGAACCCATGGAGAGCTGCTGGTCACCCAGCCCGGGTATGCCCGGCTGGTGCAGGCCTACGAGCACGAGGCGGCGGCGCGGATGGCAGAGGGATCATGACCACCGACGCATCGACCATGTCGACCTACGCCGCCATCCGCCGGGCGCTGACGGAGGTTCCGATCATCGCCCGCCGCCTGTGGCTGGTGCTGCTGCTCAACCTGGGCGGCACCGCCGTGCAGATCCTGATCCCGGTGATCGTCCAGCGGACCCTCGACCAGTACATCCTCTCGGGCGACCAGGTGGACGTCGGCGGGGTGATGATGGCCGCCGTCATCGGCATCGTCATCGTGGTGGTCGGCGGCATCATGACCCGGACCGGGTTGGTGCGGCTGGTCCGCCAGGCGTCCACCGGCCTCTCCCAGATGAGGGTGCTGGTGTTCTCCCACCTGCTGCGCCGGTCGGTGCTGCACGTCCAGACGGAGCGCCGCGGCGCCCTCGTCTCCCGGGTGACATCGGACCTCA
>JAZDHM010000127.1:0-15562 GCA_043805935.1 Actinomycetota bacterium | reverse complement strand
GAGTCGGTCCTCTACGTCCAGCCGATCTACCTGTCGGCCAGGACCGGGGCCTCGGACATCGCCGCGCTGCCCGAGTTCAAGAGAGTGATCGTCGTGTACGGCGATCGGATCGCCATGCGCGACACCATGGCGGAGGCGCTCGCGGCGGTCTTCGGCGCGTCCTCCGGTGACGGCGGGGACGGGCAGTTGCCCGACGACGTCATCGCCGCGGTGGCCCAGTTGCTCGCCCAGGCGGATGCCGCCTTCGCCAGGGCCGACACCGCCCTGCGCGCCGCCGATCTGGCCACCTTCCAGGCTGAGGTGGCCGAGGCCCAACGGCTGATCGGCCAGGCAGAGGACTTGATCCAACAGTCACTGGCGGGCTGAGCGCCGGTCCCGGCCGGCCCTCGGCAATACGACCGTCCAAGTGCCTGCTGCCGCGCCGGCGGCGGGCCTCCGGGCGGGCGGCGGGTGCCATGCCGGATCGCGTTAAGATCGCCCGTTGCCGCGTCAGGGGCACGACAGAACGTCACCCCTCGCGGCCCGGCTGGACCGGAGTTGCGGCCGTCGGCCGCTCGCGGCCGGGGACGACGGGGAGAACGTGGTCAACGGGCGTGATATCAAGCGGCGGCTCCTCGGACGGCCCTTCGCCACCCACGAGGAAGCGCATCAGCTCCTTCCCAAATGGCTGGCGCTTCCGGTGTTCGCCTCCGATCCACTCTCCTCGGTGGCCTACGCCACCGAGGAGGCGATGCTGGTTCTCGCCCTCGCCGGGGCGGCCGCCTTCCGGATCGTCACCCCGGTGTCCCTGGCGGTGGCTGCGCTCCTGTTCATCGTGGTCGTGTCGTACCACCAGACGATCAAGGCCTACCCCGATGGTGGGGGAGCCTTCATCGTCGCCAACGACAATCTCGGGATCGGGGTCGGGGCAGTGGCGGCGGCCTCCCTCCTCACCGACTACGTGATGACCGTGGCCGTGTCGGTGGCGGCCGGAGTGGCGGCGATCACCTCGGCGGCACCGTCGCTGATCCCCTGGCGGGTGGGCATGTCGCTCGGGTTCGTAGCGCTCCTGACCTTCGCCAACCTCCGGGGGGTCAAGGAGGCGTCGAGGATCTTCGCCCTCCCGACGTACCTGTTCGTCTTCACGGTGCTGGGCATGCTGGTGACCGGGTTCATTCGGTGCCTCGACGGGACCTGCCCAAGCGCGATCTCGGCGGGCCTACCGATCGAGGCCCAGGCGGGCACGGTGGGGCTGTTCCTGGTGTTACGGGCGTTCGCCTCGGGATCGACCGCCCTCACCGGGGTCGAAGCGATCGCCAACGGCGTCCAGGCGTTCCGCACCCCCAAGGCGCATAACGCCGGGCGGACCCTGACGGTGATGGGGGCGATCGCGATCACCATGTTCCTCGGCATCTCCACCCTGGCCCGGCTGTTCGACGTGCGGATCTCCGAGGCGACCATCGATCACAACGGGACCGTGATCTCCCAGATCGGGCGGGCCGCCTTCGGCGGGGGGTTCTTGTTCTACGCCCTCCAGGTCTTCACCGCGGCGATCCTGGTCCTCGCCGCCAACACTGCGTACCAGGACTTCCCCCGGCTCTCGGCAATCCTCTCCCGCCACCGGCTCCTGCCTCGCCAGTTCCGCAACCGGGGTGACCGACTGGTCTTCTCCAACGGCGTGCTCGCGCTGGCGGCCCTGGCGGCGATCCTGCTGGTCGTCTTCCGCGCTCAGGTGAGCCGGCTGATCCAGCTGTACGTGGTCGGCGTGTTCGCCGCCTTCACCCTCAGCCAAACCGGCATGGTGCGGCATTGGCTGCGGACCAGGGAGCGGCGGTGGCAACGCAACGTCGTGATCAATGGGATCGGGGCGGTGACCACCGGGCTGGTCCTCATCGTGGTGGCGGTCGTCAAGTTCCGCCACGGCGCCTGGATCGTGCTGGTGGCGGTCCCGTTGCTGGTGGCGCTCATGCTCTCGATCCGACGCCACTACCTGGGGGTGGCCGAGCAGCTGCGCAACATCCCGGTCGCCGCTCGTCCCCGGCCGACGCGCATGGTCGTGCTGGTCGCCCACCCCGACGAGCGCACCGACCGGGCCCTGCGCTACGCCACCCTGGTGACTTCTGAGGCGGTCGTCTGCGTGCATGCCGCCGAGGATGGCTCGGCGGAGTTGACCGCCACCTGGGATGAGGCTCACCCCGACTACCCGCTCGAGGTGCTCTCCGAGGACAACACCATCTCGCGCCGCATTCTGGAGCGGGTGCGCCGGGAGCGTGACGACCATCCCGGGTCGACCGTCAGCGTGGTCCTCGGCGACCGGGTCCACAATCGGGTCATCGTCGATGAATTCGCCCATCGCCACAGCCTGGCGATCAAGGCACGCCTGCTCTTCGAACCGGGCGTGGTGGTCACCGACCTCAACGTGCTGCGGCGGTCCCGGCGGACCGCCCTGCCTCCGATGTCGATAAACCACGTCGAGCAGGTGGTGCTGATTGCCGACCTCACCCGCCCGATCCGAGAGGCGCTCACCTACGCCCAGGGCCTGGGCACCCCGGTGACCGCCATCCACATCGACGTCGACGCGGCGTCCCGAGAACGGGTGGAGCGGCAGTGGGCCGACGCCGGCTACCCGTTCCCGTTGGAGATCGTCGCCAGCCCGTACCGCAGGATCATCGCCCCGCTGGTTCGCTACCTTCATGAGCGCCGCCGCCGGGCCCTCCCCGGGACCATGATCTGCGCGGTGCTGCCCGAGTTCGTCGTTCCCGGAAAACTCACCCAGCTCCTCCACAACCAGACCGGCCTTGCCATCAAGGGGGCGCTCGCCCGGGAACCGGGCATCGCCGTGACCAGCGTCCCGTTCCACCTCCAACCGGCGAGCGCCCTGGAATCCTCGTCCGAAGGCGCGCGTCCCGCCGCCGGGTAAGCGGACCTAGCCCTCTTCCCACGGCACCGCCTCGTCACCTTGCAGCGGTAGCGTTGCTCCGTGAGCCGCGGTCGCCTGCGGGTGTTTCTGGGAGCCGCCCCCGGCGTCGGCAAGACCTTCGCCATGCTCGACGAGGGCCACAGCCAACGCGCCAAGGGTCGGGACGTGGCCATCGGGCTGGTGGAGGCCCACGGCCGGGTCGACACCGTGGCGCGCATCGGGGAGCTCGAGATCATCCCCAGGCGCACCGTCGCCTACCGCGAGC
Organism: Actinomycetota bacterium; assembly: GCA_043805935.1. GTDB lineage: Bacteria > Actinomycetota > Acidimicrobiia > Spongiisociales > UBA11373 > RBG-16-68-21. Next base: position 12,398 of record JAZDHM010000127.1, on the reverse strand, counting down.
GGGTGTTCGAGGAGATGGACCTCGATGTCATCCTCGTCCGCCGGCCCGAGGTGGTCCTGGTCGACGAGCTGGCCCACACCAACGTGCCCGGGTCCAGCCACGAGAAGCGGTGGCAGGACGTCGAGGACATCCTCGATGCCGGAATCGACGTCCTCACCACACTCAACATCCAGCATCTGGAATCGCTCAACGACGTCGTCTTCTCGATCACCGGTGTGCTGCAGCGCGAGACCATCCCCGACGAGGTGGTCCGGCGTGCCGACGAGATCGAGCTGGTCGACCTCCCCCAGGAGGGAGTACGCGATCGGCTCGCCGCCGGCAAGATCTACCCACCGGAACGGGTGGATGCCGCCCTCGCCAACTACTTCCGTCCGGGGAACCTGTCGGCGTTGCGGGAGTTGGCGCTCTCGTGGACCGCTGACCGCGTCGAGGAGGTGCTGGCCGCCTACCGCGACAGCAAGGGAATCGTCGAGCATTGGGAGACCCGGGAGCGGGTGGTCGTCGGCCTCAGCGGCGCGGCCGGGGGAGAGGCGGTCATTCGTCGGGCGGCCCGCCTGGCCATGAGAGCGCGCGCCGAGCTGCTCGGGGTGTACGTCCGCCCCACGGATGGGCTGTCGGGTGACGACGCCTTGTTGGGGGAGCAGCGCGCCCTCCTCCGCGCCCTCGGCGGCGCCTACCACGAGGTCGTGGGAGACGACATCGGCCAGTCACTGATCGCTTTCGCACGCGGCGAGAACGCCACCCAGATCGTGCTGGGGGCGACCAGGCGTTCGAGGCTCGAGGAGCTCACCCGCGGAATGCCGCTCATGGACGTCATCCGGGGTGCCGGCCCGATCGACGTGCACGTCGTGTCCCACCCGACCGCCCGGCCGCCCCGGCGGGTAGCGTCGCGCCGTCCGGTGGGCTCCCTGGCGCGCCGGAGGCGTCTCGCCTCGTGGCTCTTCGCTGGGGCGGTGCTGCCATTGGCGACGCTCATCATGAACGTCCAGCAATCCGACTTCGGTCTCGAGAACGTGCTGTTGATCTACGTCACGATCACGGTGGTGGTCGCGGTGATCGGTGGCACCCTGCCGGCGATCGTCACCGCCGGAACCTCGTTCCTGCTCGCCAACTGGTTCTTCGTGTCTCCCCATCGGACGTTCTCGATCTCGGCGCCGTCCGACGTGCTCGCCCTGCTGGTATTCCTCGGGGTGGCGCTGACGGTGGGGCTGTTGGTCGGGACGTCCGCTCGGCGGGGGGCCGATGCGCGCAAGGCGCGCGCCCAAACGGAGGCCCTCTCGGCGGCGAGCCTGTCGTCCCAGGCTGAAGGCATCGACCCCATCGGCGCCGTCGTGGCCAGGATCCGCGACACCTTCAGCCTCGACGCCGTCGCCGTGCTCGGTCACCGCGGATCGGGGTGGGAGGAGATCGCCGGCGTGGGGACGGAGGGGCTCAGCCTTCCCGACGACGCCACCGACCTCGTGGCGGTCAGCGAGGCCACGCTGCTCGCCCTGCGCGGCGGCCCCTTGACCGCGGACGACCGGGCCGTTCTCCATGCGTTTGCTGGGAACATCGCCCGCATCCTGGAGCAGCGCGAACTCGAACTCGAAGCCGGTGCCGGCAAGAGCATGGTGGAGGCGGACCGGCTGCGCACCGCCCTCCTCGGCGCGGTGTCCCACGACCTGCGAACCCCGATCGCCACGATAAAGGCGTCGGTCACCAGCCTGATCGAGACCGAGGTGGCGTGGACACCCGATCAGGTCCACGGCTTCCTTTCGGCGATCCTCGAGGACACCGAGCGGCTCAACCGTCTGGTCGGCCAGCTCCTCGACGCCAGCCGGGTCCAGGTAGGGGCGGTGCACGTGTTCTTCCGCGCCGTCGGCCTTGACGAGGTCGTGGCATCCGCCGTCGCAGGGATCGTCAAAGGAAGCAGGCGGATCGCCATCGACGTGCCCGAGGACCTGCCGGAGGTTCAGACCGATCCCGCCCTTCTCGAACGGGTGGTGGCCAATCTCGTCGAGAACGCCCTGGTCTGGTCGCCAGAGGAAACGCCCGTGGTGGTGTCGGCGGGGTTGGTATCCGGCAGGGTCGACCTGCGGATCATCGATCGGGGCCCGGGGATCGCCGCCACCGACCGGGAGCGGATCTTCCAGCCCTTCCAGCGTCTCGGGGACACCACCCGGGGAACAGGCGTGGGCCTGGGGCTGGCGGTGGCCCGCGGCTTCCTCGACGCCATGGGAAACGAGCTCGTGGTCGAGGACACGCCGGGCGGGGGCACGACGATGTCGATCTCCCTCAAGGTGGCGCTGACCGCGGGGCATCCGGCGGTGCCGGAGGCGGCGTCGTGACCGAGGCGACGCGGGTGCTGGTGGTCGACGACGAACCGCAGATCGTCAAGGCGCTCTCGGTCAACCTGCACGCACTCGGCTACCGGGTCGACGCGGCGACAACCGGTGAGGAGGCTCTGCAGAAGGCAGCGAACCATCGGCCCGACGCAGTGATACTCGACCTCGGCCTGCCGGGTATCGACGGCGTCGAGGTGATCCAAGGGCTACGCGGCTGGAGCCAGATGCCGATCATCGTGCTCTCGGTGCGGGAATCCGAGCGCGACAAGGTACTGGCCCTGGAGGCTGGCGCCGACGACTACGTGACCAAGCCGTTCGGGATGGGCGAGCTCATCGCCCGGCTGCGGGCAGCGCTGCGCCGCGCCTCCACCGCAGACGAGACCGGCGCGGTGATCACCACCGAGCACTTCTCCATCGACCTCGCGGCCAAACGGGTCACGGGTGCCGATGGTTCTGAGGTCCGGCTCACCCCGACGGAGTGGGGAATCGTCGAGGTACTGGTCCGCCACCCCGGCAAGCTGATCGGCCAGGTGCAACTGCTTCGCGAGGTATGGGGTCCCCAGTACGGGGAGGAGACCAACTACCTGCGTGTGTTCATGGCCCAGGTGCGGCGCAAGCTCGAGCCCGAGCCGCATCGGCCCCGCTATTTCATCACCGAGCCGGGAATGGGCTACCGGTTCGAGCCGGGCGTCACCCCGCAGTCCCCTCCGACCCTCGGGTGAGGCGGGTGGCGGCGACGATCGGGATGAAAGTGAGCGCCACCACGAACAGGGCGACCACGTTGGTGACCGGGCGCTGACGCGGGCGGACCAGGGACGAAAAGATCCAGTTCGGCAGCGTCTGCTGGTTCCCTGCGGTGAACGTGGTGACGATGATCTCGTCGAACGACAGGGCGAAGGCGAGCATCCCTCCGGCGATGAGTATGAGTCGGGCGAGCCTAACCGAGGGGGCGTGGCCCGTCGGGTCGCCCGGCGCCTCACATTGCACACCCCCGACACCGTCCGTACACTCGTTGAACACGACGCGGGGTGGAGCAGCCTGGTAGCTCGTCGGGCTCATAACCCGAAGGTCGCGGGTTCAAATCCCGCCCCCGCTACGAACGAATACCCTTGCACCGCAAGGGTATTCGGCGCTTCGGGGTCACCCGCTCAGTTCTTGTCAGAGGCTCCATTGCGTGTCCATCGCGCGGGACATCGCACTTGGCAGATGCGGGCAGCCCCATCCTGGCCGCCGCTTCGGTGCTGGGAGCGATCGCACCTTCCCCACCGTGACGTGCACTCGTTCTTCTAATGAGGGGGCTGGCAGAGCCCTCGTGAGACACTCGCGACAGCTCAGATGCTGACTGGACCAGGATGACCTGGGCTTCCGATCGTCGATCTTGAGCAGGCACTGACGAGATGGGACTGAGTCGGGAGACGGCGTATCGGTGGTTGCGTCGTTGGCGGACCGAAGGGCCTGCCGGTGTGGAGGACCGATCGTCTCGGCCCCGTCGGTCACCGAACCAGACCAGTCTGGGAAACCGGGGGAACCTCACCAGTTCAGCAACCCTCGCCTGGGCATATCCGATCCGCTCGTCGACCAACTGGCGGATCCGGGTCTGCACCGGCTCACACTCCTCCTCGTCGAGGAGGTCGAGCAGCTCGGTGATCTCCTCGAGACTCAACCCGAACTGCTTGCCCCGGGCCACGAACCGCAGAGCCTCGAGATCATCCTCCCTGTGACTGCGATAGCCGGTGGCGGTCCGCTCCGGGACCACTACCCCTTCCTGTTCGTAGAAGCGCAGCGCCGACACCGAGAAACCGGTGGCGCGAGCGGCCTCGGAGATCCTGTAGTCGTTCATGAGCGACACCCTGAACCCTCGACCTGGGTCGAATGTCAAGACCGTTTTTCGGTTCGCGGGATTGCCTCCTCCGCGGGCTGCGAATCGGCGGGGCGGTAGTCGGCGTGGGTCTACCGTTTCGTCATGACCGACCGAGCCTCAGAGCGGTGGCTGACCCCTGGCGTGAAGGGGATCGGCGGGGCGAGTCTTCTAGCCGACCTGGGCCATGAGATGCCCACCTCGTTGTTGCCCTCGCTGCTGACCTCGACGTTGGGGGCGCCGGCGGCGGCGCTGGGGTTGATCGAAGGAATGGCCGACGGGGTGGCCGGTGCCGCCCGGTTCGCCGGTGGGGTGTTGGCCGACGACCCCGAACGTCGACGGGCCGTCGCGGTCGGCGGGTACACCGTCACCGCGGCTCTCTCGTCGCTGATCGGATTGGCGACGGCGGTGTGGCAGGTGGCGGTGCTGCGGGTCGGTGCCTGGCTGGCCCGGGGGATCCGGGTTCCCGCTCGCAATGCCCTCCTCGCCGACGTCACCGGTCCGGGCACGTACGGCCGGGCCTACGGGTTCGAGCGGATGATGGACAACCTGGGCGCGGTCGGTGGTCCGCTGCTCGCCCTCGGCCTGGTGGCAGTGCTCGGGATCAGGGGAGCGATTGTCGTCTCCGGTGTGTTCGGTCTGGCCGCGGCCGGGATGATCGTCTATGCCATCCGCCACATCCAACGGCCAAGCTCGAGTGAACGGCAGCAGCTCCGGATCCGGATCAGACCGCTGCTGCGAGGTGAGCTGGGCGAAGTCTGGCTTCCGATCGGAGCCTTCGAGGTCGGCAACCTGGCGACCACCCTCCTCATCCTCAGAGCTATCGAGCTCCTCACACCCGACCGCGGCGTTGAGGCGGCAACTTCCATCGCTCTTCTGCTCTACGCCGGCCACAACCTGGCAGCAACGGTGATCTCCATTCCCGCCGGGAAGGTTGCCGACCGGTGGGGGTTCCGCCCTACCCTCATCACCGGGTTCCTCGTTGGGCTCGCCGCGTACCTGACCTTCGGGCTGATCGGGCCGAGCATCCCGCTGCTGGCGCTGGCGTTCATCCTCGCCGGTGTCACCATCGGAATCGTCGAAACCGCCGAACACGGCACTGTCGCGGAAGCCGCACCCGAACAAACCCGCGGGTCGGCCTTCGGGTTCCTTGCAGCCATCCAAAGCTTCGGCAACCTCGCCGCCTCCGGCATCGCAGGCCTCCTCTGGACCCTCGTCAGCCCGCTAGCTGCCTTCCTGTTCGCGGCGACGGGGATGGCCATCGCAGTCACAACCGGTGTCACCGCTTGGCGTCGCCATGGCAAGGTCGATGCGGAACCGCCGCCGAGATAGCGGAGGGCGGAGATTGACCTTCCAGATGGATCTCCATCTCGCGTCCATCGCGCGAGAGGGTGCGATGGGACGGTCAAGAACGCGAAATGACGCGAACGAGAAATGGTCTCTGAGCAGGCGTGTCGCGAGGTTCGCCTGGTCAGCGAGAACCCGGACTCGGGCTCATAACCCGAAGGTCGCGGGTTCGAATCCCGCCCCCGCTACCAACCGATCGGGACCCCCTCCGTCGAGGGGGTCTGTCGCGTGGCGGGGGTGAGACCGAGCACTCCGACGCCGACGAATCGGGCGGCGAGATGATTGGTCGCTCGACGAGCTCCTACGCGCCTCCGGAGCCTTTCCCGGGATATCCGAGCGCTGAGAGCGCCTCGGTGATTTCACCCAGAACGGCGGGATCGTCGATCGTGGCAGGCACCCCGGGCCGTTCTCCATCGGCGATCTGGCGCATGGTGCCGCGAAGGATCTTCCCCGAGCGGGTCTTGGGCAGCCGCGGGACCACGGTGGCCCTCTTGAAGGCCGCCACCGGCCCGATACGCTCTCGAACCAGGTCGACCAACTCGGTGGAGATCTGGTCGTGGGGCCGGTCGGCACCCTGTTTGAGCACGACGAAACCGATCGGGACCTGCCCCTTCAGAGGGTCGGCGACCCCGATGACGGCGCATTCGGCCACATCGGCATGAGATGCCAGCACCTCTTCCATACCGCCGGTCGACAGGCGGTGGCCGGCGACGTTGATGATGTCGTCGATGCGGCTCATGATCCAGACGTAACCGTCGGGATCTCGGAAACCGGCGTCACCGGTGAGGTAGTGGCCCTCGAATCGGCTCAGGTAGGAGTCGACGAATCCCCGGTCGTTCTCCCAGAGCGTCGGGAGCGTGCCCGGTGGCAACGGCACACGGATCGTGATGTTCCCGATCCTGCTGCGGTCCACTTCTTCGCCGTCCTCGGACAGCACGTGAACGTCGTAGCCGGGCGTTGGCCTGCCGGCTGATCCGGCTCGGGTTTCGAACCCATCCAGGCCGAGGAAACTCGCGGTGATGGGCCACCCCGTCTCGGTCTGCCACCAGTGATCGATCACCGGTACCCCCAGGGTCTGCTCCGCCCAGGCGAGGGTGTCGGGATCGCAGCGCTCTCCCGCCAGGAAGAGAGCCCGAAATCCACTCAAGTCGTATCGGCGGACGTGCTCGGCCTCGGGATCCTGTTGCCTGATGGCTCGGAACGCGGTTGGTGCGGTGAAGAGGGTCGCCACGCCGTGGTCGGCGATGACCCGCCAGAACGCCCCGGCATCGGGAGTGCCCACCGGTTTGCCCTCGTAGAGCACCGTCGTGCAGCCGATCAGCAGCGGGCCGTAGACGATGTAGGAGTGGCCGACGACCCAGCCGACGTCGCTGGCCGCCCAGAACACCTCGCCCGGCGAGGCGCCATAGATGCTGCGCATGCTCCACGCCAGTGCCACCGCATGCCCTCCATTGTCTCGCACCACCCCCTTGGGGATCCCGGTGGTGCCCGACGTGTACAGCACGTACAGGGGGTCGGTGGCGGCAACGGGAACGCATGGCACCGGCTCGGCGGCCGCGATGAGTGCCGCCCAGTCGAGGTCCCGTTCGGGGAGCAGCTCAGCCGTCAGCTGGGGCCGCTGGAAGACGATGCAGTGCTCGACGGCGTGCCGGGCGATCTCCAGAGCGCGGTCGAGCAGCGGCTTGTACGGGATCAGCCGCGTCGTCTCGATTCCGCACGACGCTGAGACGATCACTCTGGGGCGGGCGTCGTCGATGCGAGTCGCCAACTCCTTGGCGGCGAATCCGCCGAACACCACCGAGTGCACCGCCCCGATTCGGGCGCATCCCAGCATGGCAACGACCGCTTCGGGGATCATCGGCATGTAGATGACGACCCGGTCGCCCTTGTCGACCCCGATGGACCTGAGGGCCCCAGCGAACCTGGCCACCTCGTCGCGCAACTCGCGGTAGGTGTAACGGCGGGTGGTGTCGGTGACCGGGCTGTCGTAGATGAGGGCCACCTGGTCCGCTCGACCCCCGTCGACGTGACGGTCCAGGGCATTGAAACAGGTGTTGAGCTCGCCACCGAGATACCAGTGGTAGAAGGGCGGACTGGAGTCGTCGAGCACCCTGTCGAACGGGCGCTCCCAATCGATGGCAGCGGCCGCCTCGCCCCAGAAACCTTCGGGATCGGCCATCGAACGGGCGTATGCCTCTTCGTAGGTCGTCATGTCTTCCTCTCGGGGCCGTGCTCTTGCCGGTCCCCGATCGCTCTGATCGCGGCAAGCGGCGAGCGTCAGGGATGTGATCGGTCGGGTGTCCCATCGAGCCCGCCGTCACGGACCGCGTTCGTGGCACCAATCTCGCCACCTACCCGACCGCCGCGATGGTATCGCTGACATCGACGGCGGCCGGAACCCGCGAGCCAGGCCTCGGGGAGGCGCGAGACCGGGCCGATGCAAGCCATGCTCTTCGGGCCGGCGAGGTGCAGGGCCCTGGTGCTGGTGCCATGATCGCCAATGGGTTGCAGGTCCAATCACTCTTCGGCCTACGGACAGGCCGAAACGTGATTCCGGGCCGATCCCATTGGCGTACCCTCTGACCGGCATGGCCCGGCCCCTCGTCGAATGCGTCCCCAACTTCTCCGAAGGCCGTGACCGGGCCGTCATCGGCGCCATCACGGATTCCATCGCCTCGGTCGACGGGGTGGCGCTGCTGGACGTCGACCCGGGGGCCTCCACCAACCGCACGGTCGTCACCTTCGTGGGCCCTCCCGAGGCGGTCGTCGAGGCGGCGGTCCGGAGCGGGCGAGCCGCGGGCGAGCACATCGACATGCGCCGCCACCACGGCGCCCACCCCCGGTTCGGGGCGATGGACGTGTGTCCCTTCGTGCCGGTGCGCGACATCACGATGGCCGAGGTAGCCGAGCTGGCACGGCGAGCGGGCCGCCGGCTCGGTGAGGAGGTCGGCCTCACCGTGTTCCTCTACGAGCGGGCGGCGACGGCGCCGCATCGCAAGAACCTCGCCGAGGTGCGGCACGGCGAGTACGAGGGCCTCGAGGCGCGGCTCGCCGATTCCGCATGGCAGCCCGACTTCGGGCCGGCGGTGTTCAACCCGCGTAGCGGGGCGACCGCCGTAGGCGCCCGAGAGTTCCTGGTCGCCTACAACGTCAACCTCAACACGACGTCGACCCGGCGAGCCAACGCCGCCGCCTTCGACGTCCGGGAGCGGGGCAGGGTCAAGCGGGCAGGTGACCCGCTCACCGGCGAGGTGGTCCGCGGCCCCGACGGCGGTGTGGAGTGGGAGCCGGGCATGCTTCCAGGTGTCAAGGCCATCGGGTGGTTCATCGAGGAGTACGGGATCTGCCAGGTGTCGATGAACCTCACCGACATCACTGTCACCCCGATCCACGTCGCCTTCGAAGCGGTCGCCGCGCGCGCCGCGACCCGTGGCATGCGCGTCACCGGGTCGGAGATCGTCGGGCTGGTTCCGCTGCGGGCGATGCTCGACGCAGGTAGGCACTACCTCACGCTTCAGCAACGATCGCTGGGCATTCCCGATGAGGAGATCGTTCACATCGCCGTCCGATCCCTCGGCCTCGCCGACGTCGTGCCGTTCGATCCGCGGGAGAGGATCATCGAGTGGCGGCTCGAGGAGCCCGGGTCGCGGCTGGTCGACCGAACCGTGACCCGGTTCGTCCACGCCGTGGCGTCGGAGGCCCCCGCTCCGGGCGGCGGGTCCGTAGCCGCCCTGGCGGGTGCGCTCGGCGCCGCCCTGGGGACGATGGTCGCCAACCTGTCGGCCCACAAGCGAGGGTGGGATCACCGTTGGCAGGAGTTCTCCGACTGGGCGGTGCGGGGAAAGGACCTCCACGGCCGTCTGCTGCGTCTGGTCGACGAGGACACGGCGGCGTTCGATGCCCTGATGAGTGCCCACCGGATGCCGCATGGCTCGGACGCCGAGGAGGCGGCCAGGGCGGAGGCGGTCGAGGCCGCCACCCGCGGCGCCATCGAGGTCCCTCTGGCGGTGATGGACGCGGCGCTCGAAGCCTTGGTCGTGATCGGCGCCATGGCCACCGATGGACTGGCCACCTCCGTGAGTGACGCCGGAGTGGGTGCCCTGATGGCAGGGGCGGCGGTGCGAGGCGCCCGCCTCAACGTCGCCATCAACGCCCGCGGCGTCTCCGACACCGGCGTTCGGGGTGAGTACCTGGCCCGAGCCGCCCGCATCGCCGCCGCGGCGGCTGACGAGGAGTCCCGCATTCTGGCAGAGATCGAGGAACGAATGGACCCCGGAGCACCGGGGTGATGCCGCGGTCCGATCGGGCACGGCCGGCCTGGTGGCGGTATCGCCGCGCGGTGCCGGCAGTGGTCATGCTGGTGCTGACGGCCTGCGGTGGCTCGACGGGGAAGCCCGGCGTGCAGGGTTCCGTCCTGGTGTCGGCGGCGGCATCGCTGACCGATGCCTTCGCCGAGATCGAGGTGGCGTTCGAGGCGGCGAACCGGGGCGTCGACGTGATCCTGAACCTGGGGAGCAGCTCGTCGCTTCGCGACCAGATCATCGAGGGTGCCCCGGCGGACGTGTTCGCATCGGCGAGCCGATCGACCATGGACCAGGTGGTGGCGGCGGGCGGTGTGGCCGGGGATCCGCAGGTCTTCGGGCACAACCTGCTCGAGATCGCCGTCCCTGCCGGTAACCCGGCGGGGGTGACCGGGCTCGAGGACTTTGCCGACGAAGACCTGCTCATCGGGTTGTGTGCCGCGCAGGCGCCGTGCGGTGCCTTCGGGCGCGAGGCACTGGAGAAGGCGGGGGTGACCCCGGCGGTCGACACCGACGAGCCGGACGTGCGAGCCCTGCTGACCAAGGTCGAAGCCGGCGAGCTGGACGCCGGGCTCGTCTTCGTGACCGACGTGCTGTCCGCCGGCGGAAGGGTGGATGGGGTGGTGATCCCCGACGAGTTCAACGTCGTTGCCGACTACTCGATCGCCATCCTGGCCGACGGCCCCAACCCGGACGCCGCCGCCGCCTTCGTGGCGTTCGTCGTGTCGGCCGAAGGTGAGGCCATCCTGGACTCCTACGGTTTCCTCGCGCCGTGACCGCACCGACCCCGCAGAGGAAACCGACGCGGCGCCGCCCTCCCGCCGTCCTGATCGTCCTGGGGTGCCTCGGGCTGGCGCTCTTCGTGGTCCCGTTCGTCGGGCTCCTCGCCAGGACCCCATGGCGGGACCTCCCGGATCTCCTCACCGGGAAGGTGGTCACCGACGCCCTGCGGCTCTCGCTGGTCACCTCGCTGATGGCCGCCGCCATCTCGGCGATCCTGGGGGTGCCGCTGGCGTGGCTCCTCGCCCGCGTCGAGTTTCCCGGGAGGTCGGTGGTTCGGGCTCTGGTCACGCTGCCGCTGGTCCTGCCGCCCGTGGTGGGCGGGGCGGCACTGCTCTTCGCCCTCGGGCGGCGCGGCATCATCGGCGGGCCGCTCGAGCAGGCGACGGGTCTGCTCCTGCCGTTCTCGACGTGGGGGGTGGTGGTGGCGAACACCTTCGTCGCCATGCCCTTCCTGGTCATCACCGTCGAGGGTGCGCTCCGCAACCTCGACACCCGGTACGAGGGGGCGGCGGCCTCCTTCGGGGCCGGCAGGCTGACCGTGCTGCGCCGGGTGACCCTGCCCATGATCGCCCCGTCACTGGTCGCCGGCCTGGTGCTCACGTGGGCACGAGCATTCGGGGAGTTCGGGGCCACGATCACGTTCGCCGGGAATCTCCAAGGGCGCACGCAGACCCTGCCGCTGGCGGTGTTCGTCGCCCTGGAGAGCGACCGCAGCACGGCGGTCGCCCTGAGCCTGGTGATGGTGGCGGTCTCGCTCATCGTGCTGGTCGCCCTCCGGGATCGATGGTGGAGGGCGCTGTGAGCCAGGCCGGGCTCGTCGCCCATCTCGTGGCGCATCGGGGCGAGGGGTTTCGGCTCGACCTGGCGCTCTCGATCCCGCCCGGCAGGACCGCGGCGCTGCTCGGGCCGAACGGAGCCGGGAAGTCGACGGCGGTGGCCGCCCTCGCCGGGCTGTTGCCCCTCGACGGGGGCCGGATCTCCCTGGCCGGGGTCGTCCTCGACGACCCCGAGAGGGGGGTGTTCGTTCCATCGGAGGCCCGGAAGGTGGGAGTGGCGTTCCAGGACCACCTCCTGTTCCCCCACATGACCGTGCTGGAGAACGTCGCCTTCGGCCTGCGCAGTCGGGGCGCCGGGAGGGAGGTCGCCCGCGCTGGGGCGGCGGAGTGGCTGGAGCGGCTCGGGGTGGCCGGCCTCACAGATCGCAAACCCGGCGACCTCTCGGGGGGCGAGGCGCAGCGCGTCGCCCTGGCGAGGGCGCTGGCGACCGGGCCGGACCTCCTGCTGCTCGACGAGCCGCTGTCGGCGCTCGACGTCACCACCAGGGTCGAGCTGCGCCGGGCCCTCGCCGAGCATCTGGCGGCGTTTCCGGGGCCGCGATTGCTCATCACCCACGACCCGACCGAGGCCTTTCTCCTCGCCGACGAGATCCACGTCATCGAGGCCGGTGCCGTCACCCAGACGGGAACGCCGGACGACATCAGGCTCCGCCCCCGGACGCCCTATGCCGCCGATCTCGCCGGATCCAACCTCGTCGCCGGAATCGCCGAGGGCGGCGTGGTCCGTGTCGGGGGCCATGTGCTGCACGTCGGCGACCGCCTCTCGTCGGGGCCCGTCCTGGCGACGATCAGGCCGTCGGCGATCAGCGTGCACCGGGTCGAACCGGAGGGCAGCCCCCGCAACACCTGGCGGACCACCGTCGACCTCATCGAGCATCTCGGCGAAAACGTCCGGCTCCGCACCGGCCCTCCGCTTCCGCTCGCCGTCGAGATCACCGAGGAGGCCACC
>JAZDHM010000126.1:0-4018 GCA_043805935.1 Actinomycetota bacterium | reverse complement strand
CGCCCTCCACGGTCCCCAGCTGATACACCCACAGGGCAAGGCGCCGCGATGCGGTCACGGCCGGGTCCTTCTGCCTGACGGCGCCGGCGGCGGCATTGCGGGGGTTAACGAACAGCCGGTCCCCGGCGTCGGCCTGAGATCGGTTTAGGTCCTCGAACGCCTGGACCGGCATGTACACCTCCCCCCGAACCTCGACCTCCGCGGGATGGCCCGACCCGAGCATCGCCAGCGGGAGCTGGCTCAGGGTGCGCAGGTTGGCCGTGACGTCCTCGCCGGTGACGCCGTCCCCCCGCGTGGCTCCCTGCTCGTAGCGGCCGTTGCGATACGTGAGCGACACGGCCAGCCCGTCGATCTTGAGCTCGCAGGCGTATCCGGACGGACGGCGGCCCAGCTGGCGGACGATCCTGCCCTCCCACGCCTCGAGGTCCTCGGTCGACTCGGCGTTGTCCAGGGAGAACATCCGCGACCGGTGGGCGACGGGCTTGAAGGCGTCCGACGGGGTAGCCCCGACCCGCCGGGTCGGGGAGTCCGGCGTCACCACTTCCGGGTGCGCCACCTCCAGGGCGATCAGCTCACGCATCATGGCGTCGTAGTCGGCGTCGGACGCCTCCGGGTCGTCGAGGACGTAGTACCGATAGGCGTGGTACCGAAGCGCCTCGCGCAGCTCGGCGGCGCGCCGTTCGGCGGCGGTCATGCCGGCTCCACGATGGTCCCCCCGCCGAGGACCTCATCGCCGCAATAGAAGACCGCTGCCTGTCCGGGTGCCACCGCCAGTTGAGGATCAGAGAAGCGGACCTCGTGGTGGCCGGCCGCGTTCCACAGGGTCGCCGCAACCGCCGGCGATCGATAGCGGACCTTGACCGACACGGCCGCACCCTGCTCCGGGGGAACACCGGAGACGAAGCTGACCCTGGCTACCCGGCATCCGTCGACGGCGAGGTCGGCGCGGCGCCCGATGGTCACGGTCGCGGTGGCGGCATCGACACCGACGACGTAGCGCGGCTCGCCGAAGGAGACACCCAGTCCCCTTCGCTGGCCCACCGTGTAGCCGGCGGTGCCACCATGGGTGCCGAGGACCGAGCCGTCGAGGTCGACGATCGGCCCCGGCCGCGCGGACTCGGGATGGCGCTCCCGGAGGAACTCCCGGTAGTCGCCGCCGACGAAGCACAGGTCCTGACTCTCCGCCTTGCCTGCAGTGCGCAGCCCCAGCCGGGCCGCCTCGGCGCGCACGTCCGCCTTGGTCATCTCCCCGATCGGCAGCCGGATCAGGGCAAGCTCCGCCTGCCCGAGCATGTGCAGGACGTAGGACTGATCCTTGGCTCGATCCCGCCCGGCCAGGAGGCGATACCGGGTCCCATCGTGGTCAACGCGGGCGTGGTGCCCGGTGACCAAGCCGTCGCAGCCGAGCTCCCCGGCCCGATCCAGCAAGGCGCCGAAACGCACCGTGCGGTTGCATTCGATGCAGGGGTTCGGCGTCCTACCGGCCAGATACTCCCGGCCGAAGTGCTCGACGACCGCTCCGGCAAACTGCTCGCGGTAGTCGAGTACGTAGTACGGGATCCCGAGGGTGGCGGCGACGCGGCGGGCGTCCTCGGCGTCGGCGACCGTGCAGCACCCGGCCGTGGGAGGCCGGCCGTCGGGTCCGGACCACTGCTTGAGGGTCACGCCGATCACCTCGTGGCCTCCCTCGACCATCGCCGCGGCGGCGACGCTGCTGTCGACGCCACCCGACATGGCGACAAGCATTCTCATCGCAGCCCCTCGACCGCGGCGGCCACCGCGGCGGCGGCATCGTCCCCGTCGCCCGGTTCGGTGGTCCACCCGAAACTGAACCGGACACACTCCGCTGCCGCGCGCCCATCCATGCCCATGGCGCGCAGGACGTGGGATGGCTCCAGCGCACCGCTGTGGCACGCCGAGCCGGCCGAGGCGGCGACACCTGCCGAGTCGAGCCGGATGAGCAGCGTCTCGGCGCCGACGCCGGGGACGCGGAAGTGACTGTGCTGCACCAGGCGGTCGGCATCGTCGCCGATGGTGAACACGGCGTCGGGGATGGCCGCGACCAAGGTGGTTTCGAACCGCTTGCGGGCCTCACCGATGTCGCACACGAAGCGCTGCCGGTTGGCCATCGCGGCCTCCACCGCGGCGACCATGCCGACGATGCCGGCCACGTCATGGGTGCCGGATCGGCGGCCGAGCTCCTGTCCCCCTCCATGGATCGTCGGCTCGAGGTCGATGCCGCCGCGTACGACGAGGGCGCCCACCCCCTTGGGCCCACCCGCCTTGTGCGAGGCGATGCTGAGGAGGTCGACGCCGAGCCGGTCGAGGCCGACGGGAAGAGACGGCACGGCCTGGACGGCATCGGTGTGAACGAGCACCGCGGGATGGGCGACCCGGACCGCCGCGGCGACCTCGCTCACCGATTGGAGCACCCCGGTCTCGTTGTTGGCGGTCATCACCGAGACGACCCTGGTGCGCCCGTCGACGGCGGCGGCCACCGCCTCCGGTGCGACCCGGCCGAACCGGTCGACGGCTACGAACCGCACCGGACAGCCGAGGCGGCCGGCGAACCGCGCCGTCTCGAGCACGGCCGGATGCTCGACCTCGGTGGTGACCACTCCGCCGCGCCCACCACCCGCCAGGGCGGGTCCCGCCACTCCCAGGTTGTCCGACTCGGTGCCCCCACCGGTGAACACCACGTCCAGGGGGTGGGCGGCGCCGAGCAGTGCAGCCAGAACCTCGCGGGCGGCCTCGATGGCGTCCTTGGCCCGACGGCTCACGGCGTGCATCCCCGACGGATTGCCGAACTCGCCGCCGAGGTACGGCGCCATTGCCTCCCGGGCCTCGGGTCGCAACGGCGTGGTGGCGGCGTGGTCGAGGTAGAGCACGACGACAGTATGCCGGGACCCGGCGACGCAGCGGGCGCTCAGCCCTCGCCGCCTGATTCCGCCGGCGGCCCGACGGCGATCTCACCGAGGAACCCGGCAACCGCCTGCTCGTACGACACCGGATCGACGTTCCACGACTCCCCGTGGCCGGCTCCGGGGACGACCACCAGGCGGGTGAGGCGGGGGGCGGAGGCGACAAACTCGCTGCTGACCGCCACCGGGTTGAGCGGGTCGTTCTCCCCGTGGATGATGAGCGTCGGCACGGCGATCTCGGCTGCGTGCGCCACGTGGTCGAGATCACCCCAGTCGATGCCGAACCGAAGCGTCGCCACGGCCTTTGCCCAGCCGACGATGAACCTGGGCACCCGGTCGGCGGCCGCCAGCCGGTCGATTCGTTCCGCGGCGTCGAGGAGTGGCCCGTCGAGCACGATCCCGGCGACCCTCCCGGCCTGACGCGAGTCGTGCATGAACACCTCGATGATCGACGCCCCGACCCCGTACCCGACGAGGACGACGTCCGACGCCCCTTCGCTCACGGCGAATTCGATGGCGGCCTCGAGATCCGCCGACTCGTCATGGCCGAGGCCGGCACGCCCTCCGCCCACCGGAGCGCCGGCGTCGTTGCGGTAGGTGACCGCCATCCAGGGAAGATCGAGCGCCGCGATCGCAGGCAGCAGGCGAAGCGCCTCGCGTCGATCGGCGCCCAGGTCGTGAACGAATAGCACCCAGGTGTCGTCGCTGCCGTGCCCGAGCCACGCCGGGTAATCGCCGAGCGGCCCCGAAACGAGGACCTCCTCGAATGGGACCCCGCGCGACGACGGGTCGCCGTCGAAGGCCATTCGATCCAGGGAAGCCGCCGTGCCCGGACCGAGGGAACCGGTCATGTGGTTGATCTCCCGGGTGACGACGCCGCCTCCGGTGGACACGACGTCCCCGACCTCGGCGTAGCCGCCTTCGTATGCCAGGCCCCAGGTGCCGGGGAGCCCGGTTCTCTCATTGAGGGGAAGAGTGACGGTGCCGGCGTCGGCGGCGACGACGGTGAGGTCGCGGGGTCCGGCACCGGCAGGGGCCAGCCGCAGCAGTTGGGACTCGATTTCACCCGAGTAGAGCCACGTCGATCCGACGAGTAC
>JAZDHM010000125.1:0-3397 GCA_043805935.1 Actinomycetota bacterium | reverse complement strand
GCTGCTGTGGGTTCCGTGACGTCAACGGTACGCCACTGCCGCGAAGATGCTGACAAGGGAGCCTCGGCACCCTTGCAGCCATCTTCCCACGCTTCCGTTCGGGATCACGGTGGCCGCGCAGGGAGGGGGGCCGTAGCCGTGTCGACACGGGCCGGGTGGGCATCATCTGGCGGGCCTGACCGCCCAAACCTGCCAGATGAGCCGCCTGGCGGCGGGTCGGATGGGTAACAGGATGGGTGAGTGGATGGGGCAAACGGCACTCCTGGGGGCCCGGTCGGGCCGCTTTCGTGTCGGCGTTCACGTATTCCACCGCGGTTGGGGTGATTCGTTCAGGTAATCCTCCGGGTCGGCGTTCAGGTAATCCACCGCGGTGGTCGTGGTGGTGAGCGTCGGGGTGGGTGCGCCCGGTTCCTTGTCCGAGTAGATGTTCGTCCTCGTCGAGGTGATGAGGAGGGGCGAGTTGGCAAGGAGGACGTTCGACGTGATCGATGTCGTCGAGATTCTGCAGCACTGGTATGCGGGGCGGTCTAAGACCGAGGTCGCGGCGAGTGTTGGTGTGGACCGGGGAACGGTTCGCAAGTATGTGGCCGCTGCGGAGGCGGAGGGTCTGGTCCCGGGCGGCGTGCCGCTGTCGAGGTCGGAGTGGCTGGAGCGGGTTGAGGGCTGGTTCCCTGAGCTGGTCGACGCGAAGTTGCGGTCGTTGACCTATCCGGGAATCAACGTGCACCGCGCCCGCATCGAGGGCTGGCTGGATGACGGGGTGACGGTGTCAACGATGCATCAGCGTTTGCGTGACGACCATGGCCTGGAGGCGGGTCTGACGAGTGTGCGCCGCTACGTGTGGCTGGAGTTCGCGGACCGTGAACCGAACCCGGACCAGGTGACGGTGCTGCGCCCCGATGTCGCTGCCGGCGACGAAGCTCAGATCGACTACGGCTATCTGGGCCAGTGGCGAGACCCGATTGAAGGCCGGCTCCGGCGGGTGTGGGCGTTCGTGATGGTGCTCGCCTGTTCGCGGCACATGTTCGTGCGGCCGGTACTGCGCATGGACCACACGGCGTGGGTTGCCGCTCATGTCGCCGCGTTCGAGTTCTTCGATGGTGTGCCGGCCCGGCTGGTGCCCGACAACCTGGCCTCGGCGGTCACCAAGGCCGACCTGTATGACCCGAAGCTGAATCGGGCGTACGCGGAGATGGCCGCCCACTACGGCTGTCTCATCGACCCGGCGAGGGCTCGAAAGCCCAAGGACAAGCCGAGAGTGGAGCGGCCGATGCCCTATATCCGTGACAGCTTCTGGCGAGGACGAGCCTTCGAGTCGCTCGATGCGATCCAGACCGCAGCAGTCCAGTGGTGTGTGGGGGTGGCTGGGCAACGCCACCACCGCGGGCTCGAGGGCGCGGCGCCGCACAACGTGTTTCTCACCCTCGAAGCCCCCGCCCTGGGGGCACTACCGGCCGAAGGGTTCGAGCTCGCATCGTGGTCTCATCCCAAGGTCGGATCCGATTGTCACGTCAAGGCCGCCGGTGCCTTGTATTCGGTGCCCTGGCGGCACATGGGCCGTCGGGTCGACGCTCGGGTGACCGACACCACCGTCGAGATCTTCGACAACCTGACCCTGATCAAGACGCACCGGCGGATCGATCGGGGCCGGGCGACCGACTGGGCGGACTACCCGCCCGAGAAGGTCGCGTTCTTCCAACGCACCCCAACGTGGTGCCGACGCCACGCTCGAGAACTCGGCCCCGCTGTCGCCGAACTCGTCGAAGACCTGATGCAGATCAACGCCTTGCACCGGCTCCGCTCCGCGCAGGGGATCATCGGCCTGACCGACAAACACGGTGCCGAACGCCTCAACGCCGCCTGTCGGTTGGCGATCAATGTCGGCGACCCCACCTATCGGACCGTCAAAGGCATCCTCGCCGCCGGCACCGAAAACCTCACCCCGGCCCCTCCGGCGGCGAACACCGGACCGGCCCATCTGCACGGCCCCGACCGGCTCTTCACCATCAACGACAAGGAGGCCGCGTTGTGACCCGCCGCCACCAGCTTGAGACCACCCTACGAACACTGAAGCTGTCCGGAATGCTCGACACCCTCCAAGCCCGGCTTCTCCAAGCCCAAGCCGGAGAACTCGGCCACGTCGAGTTCCTCCAAGTCCTCTGCGAAGACGAGATCGCCCGCCGAGAAGCCGCCGCCATCGACCGCAGGATCCGGGCCGCCCGATTCGAGACCCCGGCCACGCTCGAGGACTTCGACTTCACCTACAACCCCAAGATCCCCACCGCCACCATCCGCGACCTGGCCACGCTCCGCTTCGTCGACGCCGGAGCGTCCGTGATCCTGCACGGACCCGTCGGGATCGGCAAGACCCACATCGCCCAGGCACTCGCCCACCAAGCCTGCCGACACGGCTACACCGCGGCGTTCACCAAAACCAGCCGACTCCTCGCCGACCTAGCCGGCGGCCATGCCGATCTCACCTGGGCCATCCGGCTCAGACGCTGGGCCAAACCCGACGTACTGGTCCTCGACGACTTCGCCATGCGCGACTTCACCGGACCCCAAGCCGACGACCTCTACGAGCTCGTCACCGAACGCGCCGGGCGATCACTAATCCTGACCAGCAACCGCTCAGCCGAACACTGGTATCCGCTGTTCCCCAACCCCGTCGTCGCCGAGTCCATCCTCGACCGGATCATCAACACAGCCCACCACATCCACCTCGACGGACGAAGCTACCGGCCCGTCAAACGACCGAAAGGAGCAGCCACCGACTAACCTCCCACCGGAACCACCTGCGGGATTCCGTGAACGACCCCCCGGTGGATTACGGCGACGTCGACAGGACGATCATGAACGCGGTCACCGAACACGGCGCCCCCCTGGTCGATGACCCCACCCGGGTGGGGAAAGTGGAGTCGCTGGGTGTGGATGAGACGTCGTTCCTCAAAGCCAACCGCAAGCATCCGACCCGCTATGCGACCGGGTTCGTCGACCTGGGGCAGCGGGTCATGATTGACCTGGTCGAAGGAAATGATGCTGCTGACGTGCGGGAATGGCTCAGTGGGCAGGATCCCGGCTGGCTCCAGGATGTGGGCACGGTGGCCACCGACCTGGCCGAGTCCTACCGGGCCGGCCTGTCCCCCCATCTCGACCACGCCACCAGGGTCGCCGACCCGTTCCACGTCGTCCGGGTCGCCAACCGGTGTCTGGACACTGTCCGCCGCCGGGTGCAGAACCAGACTCGCGGTCATCGGGGCCGCAAGGACGACCCGCTGTACCGGATCCGCAAGCTGCTCCTCAAAGGCTCCGAACGCTTGGACCAGCAGGGCTCCGACCGGATGCTGCTCGGACTCCGAATCGGTGACCCCGCCGACGAGGTGCTCGGCGCCTGGCT
>JAZDHM010000124.1:0-2840 GCA_043805935.1 Actinomycetota bacterium | reverse complement strand
GCCAACGACCTCCACGTCTTCTACGGGTTCGTGGTCCTGTTCACGCTCGCCTTCGCCTACATCTTTCGGGCGCAACTCGCCAAGCGCCCCGCCCTGGCATGGGGCCTCCTGCTCCTGTTCGTGATGGGACTCGGCCTGCGCGCCTGGGCCAATGTGACGTAGCGCCCCGCTTCGCTCGGCTGCGAAGGGCGAAACCCCGCTGCCCGGCTTGTCTTGCTGGCAACCTGGTGACTGGTGACTGGTGACTGGCGACTGGGGACGGGCAACGGGCAACAGGGAGCACCTCCCAGTAACCTCGCCCGGTGCTGCTCGAAGGCAAACGACTCCTCATCACCGGTGTGCTCACCGACGATTCGATCGCCTGGCACACGGCGCGGGTCGCCCAGGAAGAGGGCGCCCGCATCGTGCTCACCGGTTTCGGCCGCGGCCTCAGCCTGACCAAGCGGGTCGCCGCCCGGCTCCCCTCACCACCCGACGTGCTCGAACTCGACATCAACGACCCCGCCCACATGGAGGCGCTGGTGGCCGACCTCACCCGGCGGTGGGGGGCGCTCGACGGGGCACTCCACGCCATCGCCTACGCCCCGGAGGACGCATTGGGCGGCAACTTCCTCAACACTCCTCCGGCGAGCGCCTCCGCAGCGTTCATGACCTCGGCGTTCTCGTACAAGACCCTTGCCGTCGGGCTCCTGCCCCTGTTGCGCGCCGCCGGCGGAGGGGCGCTGGTCACCCTCGACTTCGACAACACCCAGGCCTGGCCGGCGTACGACTGGATGGGAGTCGCCAAGGCGGCCTTGGAGGCGGTCACCCGCTACCTGGCACGGGACCTCGGGCCGCATGGGGTGCGGGTCAACGCGGTGTCGGCGGGGCCCCTCGCCACCGTCGCCGCCAAGAACATCCCCGGGTTCTCCCGGTTCGAGACCGTGTGGGCGGAGCGGGCGCCGCTGGGATGGGACGTCTCCGATCCCGACCCGGTGGCGCGGATGATCACCGTGCTGCTCTCGGACTGGACGCCGATGACCAGCGGCGAGGTGGTGCACGTCGACGGCGGCTTCCATGCGATTGCCGCCGGTTCCGGCGAGACCGCCCCCGCCTAGATCTCCAGCGGCAGCGTCAGCAGGAACGAAGCCCCGCCGCCGCGCGTCGGTCGGTGACCGAGCGTGCCTCCGACCGCTTCGGCCAGCCCGGCGGCGATCTTCAGCCCCAGGCCGAGCCCGGTCGACGAGTCGTGCGATCCGGAGAACGGGTCGGACGCCACCTCCGGGGGAAGGCCGGGCCCGTGGTCGGCGATGGTGATTTCGACGCCGTCGTCGAGCTCCCGGACCGACACCTCGACCGGCGAGCCCGCGGCGTGGGTGACGGCGTTGTCGATCAGATTGGTGAGGATGCGCCGCACGTGATCGCCGTCGGTCTTCACGGACGGCACCCGCCCGGTGCTCGTCACCGGGATGCCCGCCGGGCCGGCCACCTCCCGCGACATGTCGACGACGCACAAGAGGCGCGGGCGCACCGGCACGCCCCGGCCGTCGATCCGGGCGGTCATCAGCAGGTCCTCGACCAGCGTCCGCAGCCGATCGGCGCGGGCGGAGGCTCCGCGGACCAACTCCAGGGTCTTCTGATCGGCCGTGCCGAGCTTCTCGACGGTCTGCAGCGCACCGATGATCGATGCCAGCGGGGACCGGATCTCATGGCCGACCACCGCGGCGAAGTCGCTCTTCAAAGCGGCGAGCCGCTCGGCCCGTGCGGCCTGCGCGCGGGTGGCGGCGAGATCGAGGGCGAGCCCCAGGGCCTCGGCGGCGCCGCTGAAGTCGCCCTCGAGCGGGCCCACCACCATCAGGCTGACCGGTCCGCGCATCGAGGTGATCGGCACCTCGATGACCCGCGTGCTGGCGAGGTCTCCCTGCAGGGCGGCCGACGCTTCCGGGGAGAGCGGGCTCAGGTCGTGCCCGTCACGATGCACCGCCAGCGGGTCGCGGTCGACGATGACAGCCACTGCCAATGCCCCGGTGACGGCGGCGATCGCCCCGGCCGCGGCGGACGCGGACGCCTTGGGATCCGTGTGATGGCGCGTCGCCGCGGCCACCGCGGCGACGACGTTCGCCGGGTGATCATCCGAGGCGTGCCGGTACACTCCGGCGGCAGTCAGGCTCACGGTCAGGAACTCCTCGATGGCACGAGTTGCTCTGTGTTTCGGCGGCCGGTCCGCAGAACATGAGGTCTCATGTGTCTCCGCGGTTTCCACCCTCGAGGCCCTTGCCGACCGGGGGCACTCGGTGATCCCCGTCGGCATCGCCCGCGACGGGACATGGCATCTCGCTGATCCATCCGCCCGGCCGCTGGCGGCCACCGGCCCGGCGATCCGTCTCGAGGTACCCGGCGGCCGGCTCATCGGTGCCGGCGACCCGGTGCTGATCGACGTCGCCTTCCCGGTGCTCCACGGCCCCTACGGCGAGGACGGGACCATCCAGGGTCTGTTCGAGATGGCCGACCTGCCCTACGTGGGGTCGGGCGTGCTCGGGTCGTCGATCGCCATGGACAAGGACGTCGCCAAACGGCTGTGCCGTGAGGCGGGCCTCCCGATCGGGGACTACCTGGTGATCCGCGCCCCCGAGTTCCTGGAGGAGCCGGGGGACGTCGCCGCCAGGGTCGAGGATGGTCTCGGCTTTCCGGTGTTCGTCAAGCCGGCGAATCTCGGATCATCGGTCGGAATCGCTCGTGCCGACGACGCCTCGGCTCTCAAGGAGTCGATCCACGCCGCCTTGCGCCACGACCGCAAGGTGCTCGTCGAGGCCGAGGTCGTGGGGCGGGAGATCGAGGTGGCGGTCCTCGAGGGGCCGCGG
>JAZDHM010000123.1:0-2881 GCA_043805935.1 Actinomycetota bacterium | reverse complement strand
TCCGGGTGGGTGATCACGAAGATCAACAGACTCAGCGTGGCGGCGAACAGCGCACCGTTGACGATGTTCTGTCCCTTGTACGTGATGGGTTTGCCGGGCAGGAACTCGGCGAGTTTCCCGAAGGCGATGAACGACCCGGTGACCGTGAGCGATCCGAAGAGCACCTCGATCCCCAGCGCGGAGATGCGGGTCGTCTCGATCACCTCACCGGCCGCCAGGGAGGTGGTGAACTCGGCGATCCCGACCAGCGACGCTGCCAGGGCGCCGAACATGTGGGAGAAGGCGATCCGCTGGGGCATGGCCGTCATCGGTACCCACATGCCGAGGGGGTAGCCGAGGAGACAGCCGGCAATGAGGCCGCCGATGATCCATTCGTAGCGAACGACGTCCTGCTGGATCAGGGTGCCGATGATGGCGAGCAACATGCCCACCGCCGCCTGCTGCATGCCGCGGCGAGCCCGGTCGGGCTTGGTCAGGGATCGGAGGCCGAGGATGAACAGCACCGATGACGCGAGATACGTCAGCTGGATGGCGAGGTCGCGGTCCACTACTTCTTGCCCTTGGGTTCCGCTCGCTTGAACATCCGCAGCATGCGGTCGGTGATCAGGAATCCACCGACGACGTTGGTCATGGCGCAGCCGACGGCGATCGCACCCAGGATCGATGCCGCCAGGCCGTGATTCGAGCCGGCGACGACCAGCGATCCCACGAGTGAGATTCCGGATATGGCGTTGGTCGCCGACATCAGCGGGGTGTGGAGCAGGGGTGGCACCCGGGTGATGACCTGATAGCCGACGAATCCGGCGAGTACGAAGACGTACAGCTGGAGTATCTCGGTCATCGACAGGGCAGGATAGACGCGGGTCCGAACGCCTCCGCCACCGTGACGGTTCCGTTCGGAGTCGCCCGGGAAACCAGAGGGGGTGCGTCGAGGCGTCGTGCAGGGGTGGTGGGTGCGTCGATCGGGGCGGTCGGTGGTGAGGTCGTTGGTGCGATCAGAACGTGATCGTCTTGTCGGCCCAGAGCGTCCAGTCGGTGAGCTCATCGAGGGTCGACCGGCGGGCCGTCGGGGTCAGTATCTCGTTGGTGATCCCACGAGCGTCCAGGCAGGTTCCGCAACATCCGGTGACGGCCCCGTGTCGCGCCGCGGCGTCGATCATCCGGCCGAGGTTGTAGTAGCCGTCGGGAGTGGTCTGGCCGGCGACGGCGCACCCGACCGCGTCGCCGATGAGGAAGATCCGCACCTCGACACCTTCGCGGCGGGCGAGCGAACCGGCCAGCCGCATCCCGTTGTACGAGCGCTCGTCGCCGTATGCCGGGCCTTGCAGGATCACGAGCAGTCGCATCGGTCCTCCCGTCGGAAGCCACCGCATCGTGTGCCCGGGTAGTGGCCGCCGCCAGGGTATTCCTGCCTCACGGCGTGCTAGACCTAGGGCTTCTTCCCCACCGGTGAGAGTGCTGGATCATGGATTTCGGTGTCGTGCTGCAGACCAACCCTCCCGCCTCGCGGGTGCTGGAACTGACGCGGCACGCCGCCGACCGGGGATTCACCCACGCATGGGCGTTCGACTCGCACGTCCTGTGGGAGGAGCCATTCGTCATCTTCAGCCGGATGCTGGCCGAGAACCCGCGGATCATTGTGGGCCCGATGGTCACCAACCCGGGCACCCGGGACTGGACGGTGATCGCCTCGCTGTTCGCCACGCTCGACGAGATGTACGGGCCGCGCACGATCTGCGGCATGGGGCGGGGCGACTCGGCGCTGCGGTACATCAACGACAAGCCGACGACCCTGGCCAGGATGTCGGAGGCGATGCGGGTCATCAAGGATCTCGTCGCCGGCAAGACCATCCAGTACAACGGCAAGGACATCGTCATCCCGTGGGCGACCGGATGGGATTTGCCGATGTGGGGCGCCGGGTACGGGCCGAAGGCACTCACCTTGATCGGAGAGGAGTGCGACGGCTTCATTCTCCAACTGGCGGACCCGTATCTCGTGGAGTGGACCACCAAGTTCGTCAAGGGTGCCGCCCGCAAGGCGGGACGCGATCCCGACGTGGTGAAGATCTGCGTGGCAGCCCCGGCTTACGTCGGCGGCGACCTCGACCACCAGCGCGACCAGTGCCGCTGGTTCGGCGGGATGGTCGGCAACCACGTGGCCGACCTGGTCGCCCGCTACGGGACCGACGGGTCGGTGGTTCCGAAGGCGCTCTCGGACTACATCGAGGCACGCCAGGAGTACGACTACTCGCACCACGGCCAGGCCGGCAATCCCTCCACGGAGTTCGTGCCAGATGAGGTCGTCGACCGGTTCTGCGTGCTGGGGCCGGCATCGGACCATGTGCGGCGCATGGAGGAGCTGCGCGACCTGGGCGTCGATCAGTTCGCCCTGTACCTGATGCACGACGCCCAGGAAGCGACCCTCGACGCCTATGCCGCCGAGGTGATTCCGGCGCTGGCCTAGCTGCATCGGTCGGCTCTCCCGGGAAGGCGAAACGCGAGAGGCGAAGGGCGAAGTCCCGTCGACCCGGTCTTGCTGGCAGCGGGCGCCGGGCAGCGGGTGAGCGATTCGACCTTCGACAGACAAGAGCGAAAGACGAAGTGCCCCGAAGGCGTTCTTCCTTCCTGGCGAACCGGTGACCGACAGCGGGCAACTGGTGACTGGCACCTGACCACTCAGGTCGCCAGGTCGTGCGATCCCGAGATCATGACCGCCAGGCGGTCGATGGATCGACCGACAGCCCCGCCGGCGTCGTGGTCGATGATCGCGTCCCACCAACCCCCGTAGAGCCGATCGAAGCAAAGGCCGGCAACGGCGGCTCCGACCCGGCGCACCGTGGCGACGTCGAGCGGGATGAGGTTGGGGTAGGACCACATGACC
>JAZDHM010000122.1:0-5844 GCA_043805935.1 Actinomycetota bacterium | reverse complement strand
TGGATGGATCGGGACGCTGGCTCGTCGAGCACCTCCCGTGGCTCGAGCGGCACCTCGACGACGCCGAGTTCACCGGCAAGAGCGGCCAGATCGTGGTGGTTCCCGGCGGCGAGGGGGCTCCCTATCGGCGGATCGCCCTGGTCGGCCTCGGGGCGGAGCCGGATCTCGAACAGGTGAGGCGGGCGGCAGGTGCTGCGGCGCGGGCCCTGGACAAGATGCCGACGATCGCCACGACCCTGCACGAGTACCCGGTCTCCGGCGCGGCCGAAGCGGTCGGCCTCGGCTTCGTCCTGGGGTCGTACGGGTTCCATCGACTCAAGAGCGAGCCCAAACCGTCGGCGATCGCCACGGTGGTCCTGCTGGACGGCGACGAGGCGGCCATCGCGGCGGCCCGTCGGGGGGCGACGATCGGCGCCGGGGTGACCTTCGCCCGCGACCTGGTGAACACCCCGGCCATGGGCAAGTCGCCAGAGACGCTGGCCGGGATCGCGGCCGAGATGGCCGGCGAATCGGGGCTGCGGATTCGCGTGCTGGACGAACGGGAGATAGAGGCGGAGGGCCTCGGTGGGCTTCGCGGGGTATCGC
The DNA here is from genome assembly GCA_043805935.1 of Actinomycetota bacterium. Classification (GTDB taxonomy): domain Bacteria; phylum Actinomycetota; class Acidimicrobiia; order Spongiisociales; family UBA11373; genus RBG-16-68-21. Next base: position 5,259 of record JAZDHM010000122.1, on the reverse strand, counting down.
TCGGCGCCACCAACCCCCCGCGACTCGTCGAGTTGTGGTACGAGCCCCCCGGCGCCGAGGCATTCCTGGCCGTCGTCGGCAAGGGGATCGTGTTCGATTCGGGTGGGTTGTCAATCAAGACGGCCGAGTCCATGGAGACGATGAAGACCGACATGTCCGGGGCCGCAGCCGTCTTCGGGGCGATGCAGGTGATCGCCGCCCTCGGCCTGCCCGTCAAGGTGCTCGGCATCGCTCCGCTGACCGAGAACATGCCCGGTGGAAGCGCCCTGCGGCCAGGTGACGTCCTCAAGGCGCGAAACGGCAAGACCATCGAGGTCCTCAACACCGATGCCGAAGGCCGCCTGGTCCTGGCCGACGGGCTGTCTCTCGCCGCCGAGCAGCATCCGGACCTGATCGTCGACCTGGCGACGCTCACCGGCGCCTGCATGGTGGCCCTCGGCGAAAAGATCGCCGGGCTGTTCGGCGCCGACGCTCCGGCAGCCCGCGTTCAGGCGGCAGCCGACGCCGCTGGGGAGCGGGTGTGGCGAATGCCCTTGCCCGAGGACTATCGCAAGAACATCGACTCGGACGTCGCCGACATGAAGAACACCGGTCCGCGCTACGGGGGGGCGATCAACGCCGCCCTGCTGCTCAAGGAATTCGCCGGAGACGTGCCCTGGGTGCACCTCGACATCGCCGGGCCGGCACGGGCGAGCGAGGCCGAGCACTACCTCACCAAGGGCGGGACCGGGTTCGGGGTGCGGACCCTGGTGCAGCTGGCCCGGGACATGGGCGGGATGGTCTCGCCGGGCACCGAGTAGCCTTCCGGGAATGGCTCGCCGCAAGTCACTCGTGGCGGTGGTCCTCGATCTGGCCTCACTGGCCCTGGCGTTCGAGGTGGCGTCGCTCATCGTCTTCCGTCATGCCCTTCCCTGGGTCGCCCGGCCCAAGTCGGGGGTGATGCTCTTCGCGATGCTGGGCGGTGCCGCGGCAGGGCTCTATCTGGCGCATCGGCCGGCTGCCTCGGGGATCTCGCGGCCGTCGTACGGCCGTGCCCTCACGATGCCGCTCGTCATGCTCGCTGTGACGGCGACCACCCTGGTCTTCTCCCGGGCCTACTGGTCGCGGGCCTACGTGCTGACGACGACGGTGTCGTGGTTCGGCGTCTCGGTGGTGCATCGCTTCGTGCGAAAGCGGCGGCCGTGGGCCGAGTCGATGGTGCTGGTGACGGCCGAGAAGGCCCTCATCGACGACTTGCTCGGTGCGCCTCATGCCTCGATCGCCAATGTGCTCGACCCGGCGGGAAAGTCTCCCGACGGGCCGCTCCCGGCCGGCACCGTCGTCGCGGTCGACCTCCGATCGGTGCTCAGCGACGAGATGGCCCGGTTCGTCTCGTCGTGCAATCTCGCGGGCTACGACGTTCGTTCGCTGGTGTCGACCTACGAGGAGCACACCGGGCGGCTTCCGATCGTCCATCTCATGGAGGGCTGGGAGCTCACGGTGCCGCTCTCCGGCCGGGGCCCGTACGTGAAGAGCAAGCGAATCGTGGATTCGCTCCTGGTCCTGCTCACGGCCCCGGTGACGCTCGCGTTCGGCATCCTGATCGCCATCGCCATCAGGCTCGATTCATCCGGCCCGGTGATCTTCAGCCAGCGCCGCATCGGCCGGGACGGAAAGCCATTCATCCTCTACAAGTTCCGCACCATGCGCGACGGGCCCGACGACAAGCCGCGCTTCGCCCGGAAGGAGGACGACCGGCTCACCCGGGTCGGCAGGCTGCTCCGCCGGATGCGCGTCGACGAGCTGCCCCAGCTGTGGAACGTGCTTCGGGGCGACTTGAGCCTCGTCGGGCCGCGCCCCGAGCAGGGTGAGTTTGTCGAGCGGTTCTCCAACACCATTCCCTTCTACACCCACCGGCATCTGGTGCGTCCCGGTCTCACCGGCTGGGCTCAGGTCAACTTCGGGTACGCCGACAGCGAGGCCGACACCGTCGAGAAGCTGTCGTACGACCTCTACTACGTCAAGTACGTGTCGCCGTGGCTGGACCTCGAAGTGATGGGCCGTTCGGTGTGGACGGTGCTGTCGGGGTTTGGGGCCCGCTAGAGGGGCGCGCGAATAGGCTCGCCAGCCTGATGAGACCGGCGACCGATTGGCGCACCCTCCTAGGCCCGTCTCGAGACCCACGCGACCGACAAGGCGATCAGGCCGAACGCCATGGCCTCTCCGACCAGGAATCCGGCGCCGACGCGCGCTCCCGCAGGGCCCGAGGCGAGGCCGACGACGGCTGCCGACGCCGCCAGGCCGGCGAACCATGAAGCGGCGAGGGCCCCGGTCGCCTTCTGAGCGATCAGGAGCTGCTGCGCGAAGAGGGCGACGGTGGCGATGGCAACGCCCCCGGCGGCGTATCCGGCGACGGTCGCCGACGGCCGGTATTCGGCTCCGAGCAGCAGCGCCACCGCCGCGGGTCCTGCCACGCGGCCGAAGACATATGCCGCGGCGGCGGCGCCTGCCCCGAGAGCGGCCAGGCGGGCCGCCCAGCGGCGGAGCGTGGAGCGCTCACCGAGCTCCGCCAGGGCGGTGAAGGGTGGGAGCACCCGGGCGATGAGCCCGTACGCCAGCGTGAGCGGGGCTCGAAAGAGCAGGAAGGTCTCGAAGAAGACGCTGATCTCGGCCGGGCTGGCGCCGAGGGCCCCCACCACCAGAGGGCCGGCGGCGACGATCGTCTGGCTGGCCGCGTTCGCACCAACGTAGGTCGCCAGCGCCTGCGCCGTACCACGGCTCGCCGGCGCTTCGTTCCCGACGATCTCGGTGCTGAACGGGCGCCACAGGTACACGACGAACGGCCCGGCGACCATCGTCCAGGCCACCCCCACCGCCCCAGCACCGAGCGCCAGCACGAGGATCGCCAGAGCCAGGCGCAGTATCGATTCAGCGAGCGTGGAGAGCCCGTACTCGCGGAACCGGCGGCGTCCCGCCAGCACCCCGCGACCCAGGGCAAACCCGCCGTAGGCGGCGATCAGGATTCCCAGGACCGCGAGGTAGATCCATTGTCCGGCGAGGAGGCGGTGGCGCGTGGCGGCGCCGAAAGCCGTGGCAAGGACCACCGACGAGACGATCACCGCCGCGAACAGCCGCCAGGTGCCCCCGGCCGGCTCCCGGGCGCTGAGGCGCCGGATTGTCAGCTGCTCGACAGGCACGAACACCGTCGTGAACACGAGGAATTGGATCGTCCACAGCACCGTCACCGGAGCGAACTCGGTAGGACCCAGGCTCCGGCCGACGACGAGCTGAAAGAGGTAGGCGGCCACCGCGGCGACGAACGTCCCCGCGATCATGTAGGCGGTGCCCGAGCCCCGCAGGGATCGGGTCAGGCGGCGTGGGGTGGCGGCTGGTGCATCCATCGATATCCGACCCGAGCCGGCGACGCGCCGGCCCGGTCAGGGTAGCCGGGGGTGCCCGCCGCTAGGCCGATCGGCGGCGAGGACCGATCCCTTAGGGTCAGGGGCACCGGGTGGAGCCGAATCCGAACACGTCGGCGAGAGCCGCACGGCTGCGCGCTCCGAATAGGCCGTCGGCGAGCAGGCGTTGTGCCTGTTGGAACGAGCGCAGCGCCGTCGTCGTGCGCGTCCCGAACTTGCCATCGGTCGGGCCCGGATCGAAGCCGAGCAGGGCCAGGAGGTGCTGGAGGTCCCGGACGTCGGCCCCCGATGCACCGGCGGTGAGCAGGCGATCGGTGGCGTCGAGGATGCCGGCGTGACCGGCGGCCGCGGCGATGAGGGCGATCTCGCCCCGGGTCCGGCTGCCGACCCTCCCGTCGACGAACAGGCCGCGGTCGTCCTGGAACGTCTTCACCGCAGCGCTGGTCTGGGAGTCGAAGGCGCGATCGGGGGTGATGTCGGTGTACCCCATCGTCAGCAGGAACAGCTCGAGTTGGCGGACGGCCCTGCCCTGCGAGCCCTGCCTGAGGATCGTGCTCGATCCGAGCAGGTCGGCGAGTCTCTCCGGATCGAGGGTGGGGCAGGACCCCGTCGTCGGCACCGTCGTGGTGGTGGGTTCGGGGATCGTCGTGGTGGTGGTTTCGGGAACCGTGGTGGTGACCTCGGGAACCGTGGTGGTCGTGGTCTCGGGCACGGTCGTGGTGGTGGTCTCGGGCACGGTCGTGGTGGTGGTCACGGGCGCACCTCCGGCACCGGAGCAGTTGGTCACGCCTGTCGGCGTGGTGACCGACACGACCTGCATGGAGCGCAGGGAGAGCAGGCCCCTGAGATCACGGGTCTTGAAGGTGCGGGGCCCGCCCGATCCGGAGAAGGTGATCTCGAGGGCGGCGCCCGTGGTCGAGCACTTGGTGATCGCCAGGTCGATCACCGAGGTGAGACCGGGGAGCGCCGTCGCGATCGTCGATCCTGTGAGCGTCCTCGTCCACGAGGCATTCGAGTTGCCGACCTCGGGGAGCACGGCCCAATGGTCGTCGACCGACCGCAGGTAAGGAACGTACGCGGTGAACCCGTTCTCGGAGTCCTCGGTGGCACCGAAGGTGCTCGACGCGTAAAACGTCTCGATGGGCACCAGCTCGCCTGCGATGACGCGAGACGGGTGGGTCATGACCTGTCCCGCCGTAGCCGTGACGGCATCGACCCACTCCTGGGTGCCGTGTCCCCAGCCGACGTAGTTCTGGTCGACCGGCGTGTCGTAGACCTGGCACCAGCACCACGGGCGGTCGTCCGGCTCGCCCCGTTGCACGATCCGGGCGTAGGCGTACGACCGGGCGGCGACCGCTTGGGCCTGGAGGGCAGCAGCGCCTCCGCTCGTTCCCCAGAAATACGGCATCTCCGAGATGCCCAGGACGTAGTCCTCCATGTCGATCTTGAGGGAGAGGTTCACGGTGTTGGTGTTGTTGTCCGGGCGGATCCGGATGCCGCCGCGGGCATAGGTGCACGGCTGGAGGCGGGAACCCGAGGTGATATTCCAGTTGACCAGGCTGCAGCCGCCGAGAACCAGCGCGGTCGAGGGAGAGTCGATCGATCCGTCCCATTCGACGTCGATGGTGCACGGTCCATCGAGAGTCCCCGCGGGGGTGACCACGCGGCAGGTTCCGTCCGCCCGGCGGGTGATCGTGACGGCCTCGCCCGGCTGGGCCGTGGTCCGGCCGGCGGTCGAGGTGAACGTCACCGCCACCGGTGCCGGCCCGATGGGCTTGACGGTGAGCGTGACCGCCGACTGCTCGGTCATCAGGTTCACCCAGATCGGGGTCGCCGCCAACACCGGGCCGACCTGGCCCGG
>JAZDHM010000121.1:0-3757 GCA_043805935.1 Actinomycetota bacterium | reverse complement strand
CAGCGGGTTGGTGAACAACGCCGCTACCAATGTCTACTTCGGTCCGATGCTCGGCATCGACGAAGCGGCGTGGGACAAGATCTTCGAGGTCAACGTGAAGGGGTACTTCCACTGCGTCCGGGCCTTCGCCACCCGGGTGGCGGGCGCCGGATCGGTGGTCAACATCGCCTCGGTGGCAGGGATGCGCGCCGCCCCCCTCCAGGGCGTGTACGGCATGACCAAGGCGGCGGTGATCTCGATGACCCAGAGCCTCGCCATGGAACTCGGCCCCGCTGGGATCCGGGTGAATGCCATCGCCCCCGGGCTCGTGGAGACCCGCTTCGCCCAGGTGCTGGTCGACGACGCTGCGATCCGCGAGCACTTCGTGGGCCGGACCTTCCTCGGCCGCCACTCCCAGCCGGACGAGATCGCCGGGGCGGCCATCTACCTGCTGTCCGATGCGTCGTCGTACACCACCGGGCACACGATCGTCATCGACGGCGGGATGACGGCGAGCTGAGAGTTCTCAGTCGTCAGTCATCAGTCATCAGCCATCAGCCATCAGTCGACAGTCGACAGTCGACAGTCATCAGCCACCAGTCGTCAGTCATCAGTCATCAGCCACCAGTCGTCAGTCATCAGTCATCAGCCATCAGTCATCAGCCGTCAGTCATCAGCCGTCAGTCGTCAGTCGTCAGTCATCAGTAGTGAGGAATCAGTGGGGTCTACTGAAGACTCAAGACTGAGGACTGAAGACTGGCTGAAGACTGAAGACACAAGATTGGCTGAAGACTGAAGACTGACGACTGAAGACTTTCAAAGCCCCAGCGGTCTCAGGAACAGGTTCCGCCGGCCGTCGGCCAGGTTGGGAGGTCCGGTGACCCGCGTGATCTCCACCGACCTCGCGCCGGCCACCCTTCGGATCACGTCCGCCTCCTCCTCGATGAGGCGCACGTGTCGCGGCGTGAACTTCTCGAACGGCGCGACGGTGATCTCCAGGACGCGGTCGTCCGCACCGAGGTTCCACACCCCGGCGACCGCGCCGTCGACGAGGACGACCGAGGTGGCGTTGCCGTCACGGTCGTAGACGAAGGGCAGCAGGTGCTCGGGGATCAGCCGCGCCCGGTCCTTCCACGTGACGAAGACCGTGTCCCACCACGGGAGGAGCCGCACCCCCCGCGGCGGCTTCACCTCACGGGCTCCCTCGGGCGTGAACCAACCGCCCCGATCGGGATCGGCGCAGGCGGTGAGGGCGGCCGAGGCCTCGGCCCTCGTCAGCCCAGACCACCAGGCGAAGTCCGCCGCGGTCACCGGGCCCCACGTGTCCAGGTACATCTCGGCGAGCGCCACCCGTGAGGTCTCGACGTCGGCCCGCGGGTCGACGTCGGGGAGCCAGTCCTCCCATCGGGCGTACGTGTTCTGGCCGGACCGCCAGGACTTCGGGGCCCCGGTGCCGACCAACCGGCACTCCGTTGCCATCTGGGTGACGACGTAGTTGAGGCCCTTCACGTCCTCCTCAGGTGGCTCCAGGGCCGCTTTGATCTCGGCCACGGTCCTGGTGACGCCATCCGCCATCAGGTCGTCGATCCTGCTGGACCACGTTGCGTAGGTGGCTGTGACGAGAACCCTTTCCAGGTAGGAGGCGAAGGCGCGCTCGTTGTGGTCTCTCGTCGCCGAGGTGACCACGCTCACCACCTCGGTCGGCATGAGGAAGGCACTGCCCCGCAGCGCCCGGAGCCCGACCACCTTGCGGTTGGCGAACGCCTTGTCGAGCATCGAGGCTCGGTACTTGGGTACCCGGGCGGCGAGCTCCAGGTGGGAGACCGGCGGGGTGGCGTACAGCCCGAGCGAAGCCCGCGCTACATCCGCCACCGTCCCTGCCGGCCGGTCGAGCCGAGTCGAGCGCCACGGGACGAACGGCTCGGTCATGACAGCAGGGCCGCCCGGATCTCGCCGAGTTGGCCGCGGTGCTCGGCTTCGTGCTGCATCAGGTGGTGGAGGATCCACTCGGGGGTCACGGATCCGTCCCCGCTCGGCCGGGCGGCGTGCAGGTCGTCTTCGGTCAGCGTACGGAGCTGGCGGCGAGTGAGGCCGCGCACCCACGCCAGCCGCTCGACATGGCGATCGATCGATTCACCGGTGACGGAGGTCAGCCGGCCATCCTCCTCCCGCACGTCGTGGGGAAACCACTCCCATGCCTCGGGTGGGAAGTCCTGCTGGAGGATGTCGGAGTACAGCCAGTCGAGTTCGATGGCGGCGACGTGATACAGGAGGGAACCGATCGTGTTGCCGTTCCACGCGCTCGGCGTGTCGAGTGCCACCGGTTCGACACGCTGGACTTCGCGCAGGGTGCGCGCCCGGCAATCCTCCATCATCGACAGCAATGCGCCGACGCCTGGGGCGTAACCGACGGGGCGGGCGATCTCGTCGTGGCTCATGGTTCGAGGACGATACCGAGCCGGTCGATGTCGGGCTCGAGCACCTCTCCCTCCCCGTCGAGCACCGCCCGGAGGGCGCCGGCCACCTCGTCAATGGTGGCCTCGGTGACGATGGCGATCACCGCCGGCCCTGCGCCGCTCCACGCCGCGTGGAGTGCCCCAGCGGATCGGGCGACGCCCACCAGGTGGCCGGTCACCGGCGACAGCGAGGCCCGGTCCATCTCGTGGATCTCGTCACCCGCCGCCGCCGCCAGCGTCTCGGGCTCGGCAGTCCTGAGCCCCTCGACCAGCATCGCCAGCCTGCCGGCGGTCCCGACTGCGTCATCCTGCGACACGGACGCGCGCAAGACCTGCCGCGCTCGCTGCGTCGGGACCGGATACGCCGGCACCGCCACGACGACGAGCAGCGAGGGATGCACCCCGAGTTGGATCACCGTCCCGCCGGCGGTGGCGACCAGGCCGCCGTACACGGTGGCGGCGGCGTTGTCGGGATGATGCTCCGCAGCCGCCACGCGGTGGAACACCTCGTCGCGGTCGAGATCGGTCCCGTCTGCCAGACCGGCGGCGGCGACGGCGGCCCGTAAGGCGGCGCTCGATCCCAGGCCACGGCCGACCGGCACGTCGGAGGCGATCTCCACGCGCATCGGTGGCACCCCGACTGACGCCACCATCGCCGCGGTCGCATCGTCCCGTTCGCCCACGATGTCCCAGTCGTCGGAGGGCTCGGCGCAAACCGTCAGGCGCAGATCGAGAGCGAGGGCGAGCACGTCGAACCCGGGGCCGAGGTTCGCCGAAGAGGCGGGCGCCGAGACGCGGATCATTCCTCGTGCCCGAACTCGATGAACACCCGGGTCGCCTGAGGAGCCAGGACGGCGATCTCGCGCTCGACGGCGTCGGTGATCCGCTCCAGGTCGGCGGCAGACAGGCCCGGCTCGACGATCAGGTCCATGTTCACCAGGATCTCGTCCGGCCCCAGATGCATGGTGAGCAGCCGATCGATCGACTCGACCCCGCCGACCGAGAGGGCGGCCGTGCGGATCGCCGAACGGACCTCCCGGCTGGCCGATTCGCCGACCAGCATGCCCTTGGTCTCCGAGGCGAGGATCCAGGCGACCGCCCCCAGCATCAGGCCGATCACGATCGAAGCGACGCCGTCCCAGGCGCTGTTCTCGGTGGCATCGGCGACGAGCAACCCGGCCGCGGCGACCACGAGACCGATCACGGCAACGCTGTCCTCGAAGAGGACCACGAGGAGCGTCGGGTCCTTGGTCTCCCTGATGGTCCGCCATACCCGCCGGCTGCCTCGCCGGTGGTTGAACTCCTTGAGCGCCGGACGGAAT
>JAZDHM010000120.1:0-4533 GCA_043805935.1 Actinomycetota bacterium | reverse complement strand
GATTCACCCCACCCACACCCGACTCCAACAACACCTTCGTAATCGCAGCCGTCAACGTCGTCTTCCCATGATCAATATGACCCATCGTCCCCACATTCACATGCGGCTTCGACCGCTCAAACCTCTCCTTACCCATGGGCCCTATCTCCTCGTGTGTGTCATTCGACGTTGGCCGGCTGCGTAGCGGCGGGTGGAATCGAACCACCGACTACCCGATTATGAGCCGGGTGCTCTGCCTCTGAGCTACGCCGCCCCGGCACCATCGCCCCGCGGCGACGGCACCCCTTCCGAACGGCGGCTCGCGCCGTCGTCCTGAGCCCCCTCCCGGGCTCGAACCGGGGACCCCTTCCTTACCATGGAAGTGCTCTACCACTGAGCTAAGGGGGCGCACAGGCGTCGGGCAGGATAGTCAAGGCGCGACGACGCCCGTCCGGCGGCCACCTGTCCGAATGCTCCCTTCGTGCTCAGGCGCCCTCCGACGCCTTGGCCGGGGTCGGTGCCGGAGCGGCAGGCGAGGCGGCGGCCGTGGAGGCGCCCCCGGACCGCATCGCCAGCATGAGAGCGCCGAGCAGCGCGATGGCGCCCGGAATCCCGAACTCGAGGGCGAGGCCCCGGAGCGTCGGTGCGTCGATGAACAGGGACATCACCTGGCGGATCAGCACGACCGCCGAGACGGCGCCGATCCCTCCGAGCACCGAGCTCCGCCGGCTGACGGCCAGCCACAGGAACAGAGCCGTGAGCAGCACCGACACCGCGATCCACCCGTCGGCGGTTCCGAACAGCCGGAACGCCTGGAGCCAGGCGTACACGCCGCCGAGCACGAAGGCGGTGTTGCGCGGCCGCACCGTCCCGGCGCTCCCCATGGCGATCCACAACAGGCCGACCGCCAACGCGACGAGGGCGGCAACCCATCTCGTGGCCACGTCCACGGAGCCACCGAGCATGGCGCCGAGGACGACGCTCTGGAAGTCGACACGGTCGGTGATCTGGAACAGCACCAGGAAGGCGCTCACCGTCTGCACCACCATCGAGAACAGGGCCAGCTGTGTCGGCAGCGACGGGCAACGGCGCCAGACGAACACGGCGAGCACGATGACCGGGATCACGACGACGATCGGGGTGAAGTCCTTGAGGTCGAGGTCCTGCAGCAGCAGTTCAATGGCGAGAGTGCCGAGCAGGTACCCGAGCAGGAGCACGAAGCCCGAGGCTCGCCGGGTAGCACCTTGACCCTTGGAGAGCCGCCACCCCACGCCGAGCAACACCACGGCTCCGAGGAGCGCCGCCAGGCCCCCGGGAATGTTGTCGAGGTCTCCGAAGAACCCCAACAGGGCGAGATCCTCACCGGGAGTGAGCAGGTCGATCACCATCACAACGGTGGTGATGAAGAGGGCGATCGCCCCCACGTAGCCGAGCCACTCGATGGTCCGCGGCCCGGTCCAGTCTGGGAGACGATGCCGCTCGCCGCTGATCCCCTCCGCCTGCTCGAATGAGATCACCCCGTCTTCGACCAGACGCCGGCTCTCGGATTCGTTCACGGTTCCTCCGTCTTGCGATTGCCCGCAGGATACCGGCCCGGGACGACGCCCTGCCAAGGCGGGGTCGGGGCCGCAACCCACCGTCCACCTATCGTCGAGGCATGCCCGACATCGCTGTCGAGTCGACCGGGGCGAACACGTATCGCGTGACGGTCACGGAGGGAGGCTCCTCGACCTCTCATGAGGTGACCGCCCACCCCGCCGATGTGGAACGCCTCGGAAAGGGGGCCTCGGCCCACGACCTGATCCGGGCGTCGTTTCGCTTCCTACTGGACCGTGAACGCAAGGAATCGATCCTGGCTCACTTCGATCTCACCGTGATCGAGCGCTACTTCCCCCAGTACCCGACGACGATCACCGGGTATCTGTGATGGCCGATGCCGCCGATCGCGCCGCCCGGGCATTCGCCCGTGAAGCCCTGTCCCCCAGCACCTGGTCCAACGACGCGGGGCATCGCTACCCCGAGCATCGCCACGACCGGCAGAAGGTCCTGTTCTGCTTGGAGGGCGCCATCACCTTCCACATGGCGGACGGCGAGGTCGCCCTCACGGCGGGTGATCGAATCGACCTTCCCCCCGGAACGCTCCACTCTGCAACGGTCGGCCCGGAGGGGGTCACCTGCATGGAGGCGTTTCGGTGAGCCTCGCCTCACTCGCCCGTCACCCGTTTCGCGTCGCCCCTCACCCGTTCCCTGTTGCCGCTCCGTGTCGCCGGCACGGGTGGGATCGGCAATCGGGAGCGCGTAGGCACGGCGCTATCCTCCGAGCGCTTCGGGGGGCTACCCAAGCGGCCAAAGGGAGCAGACTGTAAATCTGCCGGCTATCGCCTACGGAGGTTCAAATCCTTCGCCCCCCACCCCCTCGCAGACGAGTCCCGACGTCGTTCGCCCATCGCCTTTCCCCCATCGCCTGATCGGATGTCATACACGGCCTCAGACATCGACCGCCAACGGGGGACGGGGGACGGGCGACGGGCGACAGCCGAGGCCTACCGAATGATCCCGCCCTGGGCCATCTCCTCGAGCCGGGCGATGCGCTCGGGGATCGGCGGGTGCGTCGAGAACATCCGCATGATCCCGCTGGGCCCGGACGGACCGCCGCCGCCACGCCGCCCGAAGGCCTTGAGGGGATCGGCGACGAACAACTGGGCGGTCGACGGATTCACCTGCATCGGGACCTTCCTCGTGCCCTCCTCGAGCTTGGCGAGGGCCCGAGCGAGTGCCAGGGGCGACCCGGTGATCTCCGCTCCGCTGTGATCTGCCTCGTACTCCCGGCTCCGGGAGATCGCCATCTGGATCACCATGGCGGCGAGCGGGGCGAGGATGATCGAGAGCAACCCGACGATCCCGGCGATGGGATTGTTGCGGTCGCGGTCACCGGTGCCCATGCCCGTCCAGAACGCCATGCGGACCAGGAGCGAGAGCGCCGCCGCCACGGTGGCGGCGATGGACGCGATCAGGATGTCGCGGTTGCGGACGTGGCTGATCTCGTGCGCCAGCACGCCTTCCAGCTCGGTGCGATCCATCATCTGCATGATTCCCCGGGTGACCGCCACCGCGGCATGGTTCGGGTTCCGGCCCGTGGCGAAGGCGTTGGGCTGGTCGGACTCGATGACGTAGATGTCCGGCATCGGCATGTTCTCGCGCTGGGTCAGCGAGCGGACGATCGAGTACACGTCGGGCACCTCGGACTCGGTCACCGGCTTGGCGCGAGCCGATGCGAGGGCGATCTTGGCCGACCAGAAGTACATGGCGAAGTTGAGCAGCCCGGCGAAGACCAGGGCCATGATCGCCCCGTTCGTCCCGCCGAGGAGCTGTCCCACGCCCACGAATAGGGCGCCGAGAACGGCCATGAGGACCAGCGTCTTCATGTTGTTGCGCATGGCGCCAGATTACCGGAGGGGTACGTCAACCAGGTACGGCCGGATCGGGGACGGGGCGTCATCGCGTTCACACCCTGGCCACCAGAACCCTGAAGTCACCCAGCCCACGCGGGTGCAGCAGGGTCTCCGCCCCGGTCACCAGGTTGCGCCAGCGGAGCCGCTCCATGGCGGTGCCCGCCACGGCGGCCTCGTGTTCGCGGCTCTTGAGCTCCTCGATCAGCCCGAGCAGGCCCCACTGCGCCAGGTAGTCGTCCTGGCGCCACAGCTCCGTGATCGCTCCGTGCTCGACGGCGATCGAGGCGAGAGCGGTGAAGTTCACGTCCATGGTGACGTCAGTCGACCCGGGCGCGACCAGAGGATCCGGGCCGAGATGGTGGTTCCGATAAGTGCGGACCGTACCCTCGGGCCGGCGATGTTCGAGGCCCTCGGCGGTTTCCCCGTAGTCGATGACGATCACCGCCCCGGCTGAAAGGCGACCGAGCGCCGCGGTCAGCCACCTGCCCGCCTCGATCTGTACTTCGACCTGACCGCCGTCGGGCACCCGTCCCCCGTGGAACTCGGCCCATCGAACCACATCGGTTCTCGCCTCGACTTCCACCCAGGTCAGGCTCTCGCCGGAGGTGCCCACCGCTCGCTCCCGCCACGTCGAGCCGCGGCGGATTCCGAGTGCCGCCGGAAGGTTGTCGAGGAGCTCGTTGGCCAGCATCACGCCGCTGAAGCTCACGGGAACGGCATCGAACGAATCGACTACCTCCGCCTCGGGTAGCCGCTCGATGAGCGAACCACGCGCCGCCGATGAGACCTCGATGGCGATCACGCGATCCGGCGACGGCTCCAGGGCGTCCACCAGTGGCCGGAGCAGTGAACCACTGCCTGCCCCGGACTCGACGACCGTGAAGGGCCGCCCCACCCGCTCCCGCTCGAAAGCCACCGCATTGGCCAGCGTCGCTCCGAACGAAGGACTGACCTCCGGGCTGGTGAGGAAGTCCCCGGCGCGCTGTGAGTGGAGCACGGGCGAGCGGAAGTAACCGCCGGGGCCGTAGAGCGTGAGTTCCATGAACCGGTCGAATCTCATCGGCCCGGTGGCGGCGATCTCGGCCCTGATCGACTCCATCAC
>JAZDHM010000119.1:0-5496 GCA_043805935.1 Actinomycetota bacterium | reverse complement strand
CACTGCGTTGGCGGCGACGGCCGCATCGGCGGCGTTGCCCCCGCGGCGCATCACCTCGACGGCGGTGGAGGTGGCGAGGTGATGGGGGGTGACGGCGACCGCCCCGGTTCCCTGATGGGTGCTGACGGTGCGGACGGGCATTGGGGGAAGCCTAGATGTCAGATATCAGGCGACAGACATCAGGCCACAGGGCGGATGTCTGCCTGATACCTGACGTCTGATATCTGACTCCTGATTCCTCAGGGCCGGGAGATCCTCCGGTTCAAGGCATCGAGGACGGCGCGGACGGTGGCCTCGGAATCGTCGCCGTGACTCATCGCCGATCCCACCGACACCTCCTCGCCGCGTTCGCCCGTCGAGACGATCACGACCACCATCACCGTGCGCATCCCGATCGCCGGCGATCCGACCGCGTCGAGGGCCAGGGCCTCTCCGGGGAGCAGGTCTTCCACCGCTCGCAGGGCCGCCTCGCCGACCAGTCGGAGCCGGGCCGACGGCGCCGCCGGGCCGGTGGCGGTTCCCACGTATTCCTCGCCGTGCCATCCCAGGGTGACCGCGACGGTGGTCCGGGCGCCTTCGGGGATTTCGTGGACGCCGAGGATCGCCGGGCGATCGTCACCCGGATCGATCCGGTCCGGACCGATCTGCACCACCGAGATGGCGCGGCGATCGATGGTGATCCCGAAGCGGGCGAGGGCGAGGGTCTGGACGTCGCGCACCACCTGCTTGGGGGCCTTGTCGGGGGCGGCCAGCACGTGGACCTCACGGATGCCGTCCTTGCCACCGGCGACACGGACCGCGTGCACCGATGGGAGGCGTGCCAGCGTCTCCTCGAGCTCCTCGATGTCCACCGTTTCGACTCCCGGTCGACGGTCGCCTGATGGCCTGCGGCTACATAGCGTAGTCAGGACCGACACCGAGTGTCAGCGGCGGTGGGGAGGATCTGGTCAGCCCGTGTAGGGGCAGTCGAATCCGGCGGCGGCGAAGATCACCGCGTCGTCCCCGGGGCTGGTGAGGGTGTCGGTATCGCCCCCCTCCTCGTGGAAGGTCCGAGTGGCCGGATCCCACGAATACTGGACCACCGCGTACTCCCAGGTGATCCCGTCGGCGGACTGCGCCGAGGTGGTGACATAGCCGTCGATCACACAGGACGCCCCGTCGAGATGGGTGACCCCGGCGCCCTGGACGAAGCTCGCCTCTCCCGCACCGTCGATCGTCGAGATCACCACCTCGCAGCCATTCAGCTGGACGAAGGCGTCGACGCTGGTGGAGGCCCCGCTGTCGATCTGGGCAATGCCGACCCAGGCGGCGTCGTCGGGGAACTGCTGAGCGGCGAGGGCATTGGCCGGGCCGTTGACCGGCATCTCGGCGGCATACCCGTACGAGAGGGCGATCTGGACGCGCCCCGTGCCATCGCCGGCGGTATAGGCGATCAGCGGATCCATCGCCCCGTCGCCGTCGAAGTCGCCGTCTTGGGACGTCACGCCGGGGCCGGTGGCCGGGACGGTTGCACCGGGCAGGCCGGCACACGGAGGAGCGGTGGTGGTCGTGGCCGCGGTCGTCACCGCCTCATCCGACCCGCCGCTTCGGGTGAGCAGGACCACCGCCAGCACCACCACGGCGGTCGTCGTGATCCCGAGCAGGAACGCCAGAACCGTCTTCGATCTGTCCACCGGCACCTCCTTCGGTCATTATCGGCGATCGCCGGCCCCACTGGAACCGTGCCCGGAGTGCCCAGATCGCGAAATCCCAGGACAAACCGACCGCTGACCGCTATGGTGTCTCTGGGCGGACGTCTCCCGAGATCTCTCGGGGGCGTCCGTTTCTTCGTGCCGGGATGACATCCGGCCGGGTAGTGGGATGGGGTCGCCGAGCCCCACTTGACAACTGAAGGTGGGCGCAGACCGTGCCGATGGGAACTCCTGACACACGGTCGGCGACTCCGGGGTTGCCCGGGTTCACCGTACGGCTAGCCCTCGAACGAGCGAAGCGGAACAGCCGGCGTCGGACTAGGACCGACGACGAGCCCCAACGAAGGGAAGCGGTAGGTGACATGTGGTCGACCGTGGGACATGAGGCCGATGGACCTGCCGACCCGACGCCATGAGCTGGCGGGTCGGTTAGTTGAATGACCCGGGCAACCCGCTACCCAAACGAAGAGCACCACGATGTCTGACCGCAGGAGCCTCATACTCGCCGTCGCCTTCGCCGCTGCCGGCGCGGGCGTGCTCGGCACGCTGTTTGTTGTCCAACGGGCTCCTCGACCCATGTGGCTTTGGTCGCTGCTGGCCGCGGCGTTCTTCGTCTTGGAGTTCGCCGCCGTGGAAGTAAACGACCGCCTTCTGATTTCTTCGGCGATGATGGTGGCGTTCACCGCCGCGGTGGTGTTCGGGCACGGCAGCGCTGTTCTGGCGGTGGCCCTCATGGCTGCGCTGGCCGTGCTTCATCCCGAAGACCTGCGCCAGCGAAGGTGGATTCAGCCTGCGGTCAACTTCGGCCAGTTGGTCATCTCGGCGGCGATAGGCGTTGCCGTCTTCATGCCCTTCCTGCCCCGGGGTCCGATGACCACCAGCGACCTTCCGCTCCTCGCCGCCGGAGCAGCCTTCTCCGCGGCCGTGTACGACTGGGTGAACTTCCGCCTGGTTCAGTTCATCGTCCGCCGCCTCTACCCGGAACGCACCATACGCTCGTGGTCGAAGATGCTCCCGCAGCACGTCGCCCTGGCCGTGCTCGGGGGGTTCGGCGGCCTCCTGGGGGCGGCGTATGTGCTGGTGGGGCCGATCATCCTTCCGCTCATCGGGGTCACCTTTCTCATCGGCCACACCGGGTTCGCCTCCTACTCACGGCTGCGCGAGGCGCATGAGGACACGATCCGCGGATTCGTGAAAGCGGTGGAGGCCCTCGATCCCTACACCAGAGGGCACACCGAGCGGGTCGCCCATTTCGTGCGACTGACGGCCGAGCGGCTCGACTTCGACGCCGAGGCTCTGGAGAAGATGCGTTGGGCCGCCCTCATCCACGACGTCGGCAAGGTGGCGGTGCCGGCGGACCTCCTGCACAAGCCCGGCCCGCTGACCGACGACGAATACCACGTCATGATCCGGCACATGCGGGTGGTCGAGGAGGTGCTCGCCCGGGTCGACTTCCTCCGCCCCATGGTGGAGGTCGCGGCCGCCCACCACACCCTGCTCGACGGGGGCGCCTCCGAGGTTGCGGTCGAGGGCCGGATCCTCGCCGCCGCCGACGCCTTCGACGCGATGACCAGCACCCGGTCGTACCGGTCGGCGGTGACCCAGGCGACGGCGTTCGACGAGCTGCGCCGTCGGTCGGACGTGTACGGGGCCGAGGTCGTCGAGGCCCTCATCGGCGCCATCGAGTCCACCCGAGAGGTGTACGGGTCGCCCGACGAGGAGAGCGCCGCGGCCGTGGAGCGCCTGGTGAGAGAGCGAGCGATCCGTGCGTAACCGTTCCCTCTCGATCGCCGTGGTCGCGCTGGCTGCCGCCGGCGGGCTCGCCGCCGGCATTGGCTGGGACGCCGGTCCCTGGTTCTGGGTGAGCGCCGGCCTCTACGCCCTCGCCCACCTCGTGCTCTTCCCCAATCCCTCGGGACGGGGGGCGACTCTCGTGCCGGGAGTGGCCGCGGCGATCGCCCTCGGATCGAATGGATCGGCGGTGATGATGCTCGGCGCCGCCGCGGTCGCTCTCCCTCTGAGCGTCATCACGGTGCAATTGCGCTTCGGGCGCCGCACCATCGATCGCGTCTTTCCCTCCGAGCCGATCGGCCTGGCGGCATTCGGAGTGGTGTTCGCCGCAGGCATCTCAGTGCTCGATGTCCAGGCCGAGACCGATGCCGGGGGCCTGCTGCTGCTGGTCGTGAGCGGGCTGGCCTGGTTCGGTGTCGCCGCCATCGTCCAGGCGGCATGGTCGCGCCAGGGCAGATCCCTGCCGAGGCGGCTCCTCCTGGCCCGCGCGCTGGCGGACTGGCCGGCGTACGCCGCGTTGATGTCGTCGGCGGCGCTCTTCGAGTTCACCGACGAGGCGGTCGGGGTGATCTGGGCCGCCCTGCTCGCCGGTCTTCCCTACGCCTTCAGCCACCTCTCCCTGCATCGGGTGCAGACCACCCGGCGCACCTATCGCCAGACGATCGAGGCGCTCGGCCGCGTCCCCGAGGCGGGTGGTCTGGTCGTCCCGGGAACGGCGGAGAAGATGGCGGACCTGTGCGTCGCCACCGCCGCCGAAGCCGGGCTCGCCGGCCGCGCCCTGGACCGCGTCGAGTTTGCCGCCCTCTTGCGCGACATCGGCCGGGTGGTGCTCGCCAACCCGGCGATTGCCGCCGGCGAGCACAGCGCCGGAGACGTGGCGGGGTGGAGCGCGGCGATCGTCTCCGAGGCCAGGTATCTCGAGCCGGTCGCCGAATTGATCGTCTCCGAGCAGGAGCCCTATCGACGGTTCGGCCAGGCACGGGACCCCGGGATCCCGACGGGGGCGAAGGTGGTGCGGGCCGTGGCGGCGTACACCGCGGCGCTGCAGTCGGGCATGGAGCCGGTGGAGGCGGTCGAGGTGCTCCACCGCGGGGCCGCCTACGAATACGACCCGGACGTCGTGGCCGCCCTCCGGCGGGTCCTGGAACGGCGCAGCACGCTGGCGGCGTGAGGCAAGCCCCCGGCAACCGGTAACAGGCAACGGGCGCCGGTAACCTGCTCGCAGGCTCCTCCGAGGTATCCGTGCTCCGCTACGACGCCGCGGCACCCCGCGTCACCATCACGATCGACGATACCGAGCGGCGCAATCCGCTCTCCAACTCGGCGATGGCCGAGATGGCCGGGATGATCGACCGGGCCGCCGCCGACGAGACCATTCGGGTGATCGTCATCACCGGCGCCGGGGACCAGGCGTTTTCCGCCGGCGGCGACCTGAGCAGCGGGTTCGTGGACAACCCGATTGCCGATCACGACGCCCGGGGTGCGCTCGGGTCGTTGCTTCGGTCGATGCGCCGGTGTGGAAAGCCCACGGTGGCGCGGGTCAACGGCCACGCCCTCGCCGGGGGGTTCGGACTCGCCGCGGCATGCGACATCGTCGTCGCGGTCAAGGACGCCACCTTCGGGACGCCCGAGATCAAGGTCGGGCTGTGGCCGATGATGATCACCGCCGTCCTCCAGCGAGTGATGCCCCACAAGGCGGCCCTCGAGCTGATGATGACCGGGCGGCGTATCACCGCCGAGGAGGCGATGCGCCTCGGCGTCGTCTCCCGGGTGGTGCGGCGGTCGGAACTCGACGACGCGGTCGACCTGGTCGTCGCCGGCCTCGTCTCCGCCAGCCCGGCCATCCTGCGCCTTGGACGGGATGCGTTCTATGCGGTCGAGGATCTCGGCTTCGACGCCGCCACCGAGCAACTTCATCTCGGCATCACCGCCGTCGCCGCCACCGAGGATGCCGCCGAGGGGGTTGCCGCCTTCATGGAGAAGCGACGCCCGGAGTGGCGCAGCCGTTGACCGG
>JAZDHM010000118.1:0-7815 GCA_043805935.1 Actinomycetota bacterium | reverse complement strand
TGTTTCGGACCACCGTCACCGGGGAGATCCGGTTCAAGAGCCGGCCGCTCTCCAACGTGTGGCTGATGACCGGGTACGACGGCGTGATCGCCCGCCTGCGGCGAATCCCCTCCACCCACACCTCCCTGGCCACGCTCTCCGACGGCACGAGACTGGAACTGCGCCCAGAGGGGTGGGGAACCGTGGTCGCCGCGGGCGACAACCACGGCGCCAAGATCGTGCGGGAGTCGTGGTGGGGCCGGCGCTGGGCGGTCACCGGAACCGGCTTCGCCTACGACCTGACCTCTGACCCGATGCCGCGGCGGTGGACTCTGCGCATCGGCGGGCACCCGGTGGCGCGCATCGCCGGGACGATGTGGTCGTACAACCGGATGATCGTCGAGGCCGACGTCGCCGTCCCCATTCATGCCCTGATCCTCTCGTGGCACGTGCTGGCCCGCCCCTGGGAGGCGGCCGCAGCACCCCGATCGCTTCGGCCCCAGCATCCCCAGGCCGCCCGATGATCCATCCCCTGATCGGCGCCGACGCCCTCGCCGGGGCGATCGCCGACGGGACCATGCGCGTCGCCGACGTCCGCTGGTATCTCGCCGATCCGGATGGGGGACACGCCGCCTACCGGTCCGGCCACCTCCCGGGTGCGGTGTTCGTCAGCCTCGACGACGACCTGAGCAGCCATCCCGGCCCGGGCCGGCACCCCTTGCCTACCCGCGAGGCCTTCGCCTCCACGATGGGCCGGCTCGGGCTCGGCGACGATCACCTGATCGTCGCCTACGACGACCGGGGTGGAGCGATCGCGTCGCGCCTCTGGTGGATGCTGCGCGACATCGGGCACGAGGCGGCGGCGGTGCTGGACGGGGGAATTCAGGGGTGGCTGGCAACGGGACGGCCGCTGGCGATCGTCATCCCCGCGCCCGCTCCGGCGCACCTGTCGGTCCTGCCGTCGCTCACCCGGTCGATCGACCGGGCGGCGCTCGCCGAGCGCCTGGGGAAGGTGATCCTGATCGATGCCAGGGCGGGCGAGCGCTACCGCGGCGAGGTCGAACCGGTCGACCCCGTCGCCGGTCACATCCCCACGGCGCACAACGTCCCGCAGACGGAGAACCTCGCCACCGACCTCCGGTTCCTTCCACCCCGAATGCTCTCGGCGCGGTATCAGGACGTCGGGGTGTCCCGGATCGGCGACACGGTGGTCTATTGCGGAAGCGGCGTGACCGCCTGCCACGACATCCTCGCCATGACGGTGGCGGGCCTGCCCGAGCCGATGCTGTACCCGGGCTCGTGGAGTGATTGGAGCACCGCAGGGATGCCGGTGGAGACGGGCACCGAAGATTCCGGCTACCCGCTTCCAGCTACCAGCCACCAGCAAGAGGCCACGTCCCGCGACGACTGATCCACCCCAGATCTGCACTGTTGCCGGAGGCCGGAGATTGGAAGCCTCTTGGGGGCGACGGGCGACGGGCGACTACGAAATCCCCAACGCCTTCTCCGCCTGCTCGAGCCGCTGGCCGCCGCGCAGCACCGGGGCGAACACGTCGCCGTGGCGGCCTACTCGCTCCCACAGCGTCCCGATGGTGAACGCGGCGGGTTCCACCTCGCCCACCTCCGACCACAGCAGTGGTGTCGACACCGAAGCGCCGGGCCGCGGCCGGACCGAGTACACCGAAGCGATCGTCTTACCGGCGACGTTCTGGTTGTGGTCGATGAACACCTTGCCCGCTCGTTTGGGGATGTCCCACTCCATCGTCGCCAGCGACGGGTCGGCAGCGGCGACCAGCCGTCCGATGGTTTCGACGAAGCGCCGCACCCGCTCGTACGGATAGAGCGGGTCGATGGGCACGTATACGTGCAACCCGGTGGCACCCGACGTCTTCGGATACCCGGTAAGCCCGAGGCGTTCGAGGGCGACACGGATCACCTCGGCCGCGGTGACCACCTGATCCCACGTCGCCCCCTCCGCGGGGTCCAGGTCGAAGATGGCGAAATCGGGGGTGTCCGCGGTGGCTACCCGGCTGAGCCAGGGATGGATCTCGATCGCCCCCAGGTTGGCGATCCACAGCAGCGACTCGACATCGGGGGCGGTGACGAAGTCGATGGCGTCCCCGCGCTGCTCCGACCACAGCGGGGCGGTGGGCAGCCACGCCGGCTTGTGTGACGGCGCCTGCTTCTCGTAGAACCACTCGCCCTCGGCGCCGTTGGGAAACCGGGCGAGCACGATCGCCCGGTCGCGCAGATGCGGGAGCAGCAGGGGCGCCACCGCTGCGTAGTAGGCGATGAGATCGCCCTTGGTCTCCCCTCCAGGGAAGAACGGCTTGTCGGGGTTGGTGATCCGCAGCAACCGGTCGAGGCCGAGGGGCGACCACCCGTCACCGTCGGCGACGATCCGCAGGTCACCGGGGATCGACACCGTGCCCGAGGCGAGCGTCCGGCCTTCCCCCGCCGACGCAATCGGGCGGGCGGCGGCGAGCGCCGTCACCAGCTCCGCATGGATCGCCTCGTGGCTCGACGCCTCGCGCGCCTCGGAGATCAGCGTCAACCGCATGCCCGCTTCGACCGCGGCATCGACCAGCGGCGTCACCCGCAGCGACCCCTCCCCATAGGGGACGTGGCGCACCTCGCCTCCGGCCCCGAACTCGTTGTCCGTGAACTGGCAGTGGAGCGGATCGAGCGACCATCCCGGGAAGTTCTCGCGGAGGAAGGCGAACACCCCGAGGAAGGCCTCCTTGGACGTGAGAGCGCCGCCGGATATGGCGTGGACGTGCGCCCAGTCGACCACCGGATGGACGAAGGGAAACTCGGCGGCGATGAGCGCGATGTCGCCGAGGGTGCCAAAGGCCCGGTCGGTCCCACCGACCTCGAGGCCCAGCGCCACCCCCAGGTGACGAACCTTGGGCTCGATCACCCGCAGGCTCTCGGCGGCAAGGGCATGCAGCTCCTCGGGGTCGCGGCCCTTGACGTACCCGGTGTGGGCCACGATCACCCGGGAACCGAACGCCGCCCCCAGCTTCATCGTGTGCTCCAGGGCCGCCCGGGTCACCTTGGCCTTCTCCGGGTCGTCCGAGGTCAGGATGGCGAAATAGGGGGCGTGGATCGACACGGCCACGTCGCGCTCCCTGGCCAGCTCGCCGAAGGCGGCACACCGCTTCTCCTTCCACGGGAAGCCCGACACGAAGGCGAACTCGAAGGCGGCGTGGCCGAGGGCGACGAGATCGTCGAGGAAGGCGGCGTCGTCGCCGTCCTCCGGCGGCAGACCGGAGATGCCGAAGCGGATCATGCGACGAGAAGTTAACCGTCGCCCGTCACCCGTCGGTGGCGAGGTCACCCCGGGGCGTCGAGGGAGCTCTCCGATGGCCCGTATCCTCCGCGGAATGGCGAAGCAGTCGACCGACGTCGTCGTGTGTGGCGCCGGGATCGCCGGCGTGGCCACCGCCTACTTCCTCACGGTGCGTGCCGGCGTCGATCGGGTGACCCTGTGTGATCCCCTCCCGCCGCTCAGCCTCACCTCCGACAAGTCCACCGAGTGCTACCGGAACCTCTGGCCGAACCGCCCGATGGTCTCGCTCATGAACCGCTCGATCGACATCATCGAGGACCTCGCCCGCGAGAGCGGCAACGCCTTCAACCTCAATCGCCGCGGCTACCTTTACGTCACCGCCGACACGCAGCGCCTCGAGCTGTTGCGCGCCGACGCCGAGCGATCGGCGGGGTTCGGCGCCGGGCCGGTCCGGGTGCACCTCGGGAGGCGGGACGATCCAATCTACGAGCCGGCCACGGCTGATGGATGGGAAGGCGCTCCGATCGGCACCGATCTGATCGCCGACCCCACCCTGCTCCAGCGCCACTTCCCCGGGTTGAGCGAACGGGCGGTCGGCGCCCTCCACGTCCGGCGGGCGGGATGGCTCTCCGCCCAGCAGTTGGGCGCCTACATGCTCGACCGTGCCCGGGCCCACGGGCTCACGGTGCTCACCCGCGGCGTCACCGCGGTCGACGTCGTCGCCGGCAAGGTCGTCGGCGTGACGCTCGACGACGGCACCCGCATCGCCTGCGGGGCCTTCGTCGACGCCGCCGGTCCGATGCTCGATCGCGTCGCCGGCCTGCTCGGCGAATCGCTCCCGGTCCACTCCGAAGTGCATCTCAAGGTGGCGTTTAAGGATCACCTCGGGGTGATTCCCCGGGAGGCCGGGCTGATGATCTGGAACGACCCGCAGCGTGTCGAATGGTCGACCGAGGAACGCGAGCACCTGGCCGCCGAGGGCCGTTACGAACTGCTCGGCGAGATGCCGATCTCGTGCCACGGGCGCCCCGAGGGCGGGGCCGGCTCACCGTGGGTGCTCGGGCTGTGGGAGTACCGGCGGCTCGTCCAGGAGCCGGCGTGGCCGCTTCCCGAGGATCCGCTGTATGGCGAGGTGGTGATGCGCGGGTTGGCGGCCATGTTCCCGGGGATGCAGGCATACGCCGAGCGGATGCCGCAGCGGGTCGTCGATGGTGGCTACTACACCAAGACCGTGGAGAATCGCCCGCTCGCCGGGCCGATGCGCACCGAGGGTGCGTTCGTCGCCGGGGCGCTCTCCGGGTTCGGGATCATGGCGTCGGCCGGGGTCGCCGACCTGGTGGCTGCCCACGTCAGCGGCGCTGCCCTGCCCGCCTACGCACCCGCCTTCATGCTCGACCGCTACGACGACCCCGCCTACCAACGGGAACTCGAGGAGTTGACGGAGACCGGACAGATCTGAGGAGTTCCCAGTCACCAGTTGCCCGGTGTGCACATAGCTCATAGCTCAAAGCCGATGGCTCACAGTGCCGAGCGCAGCGAGGCTCCGTGGTGGGTCGGGAGGGCAAGACCCTGCATGAACCCCTCGCGCGCCTGTGGCCCCCACCGAGGACGTGGAGACCGCTATGCGAATCCCCCGATCTGCCGAATCCCGCAGGCGAGACCCCACTCCCCCGGCTCCGCAGGATCCGGGGACTCCCCCCTCGGGGGGGAGACAAAGAACGCGCCTCCCCGATCGGAATCATGGGGGGGCTGAGGGTTCGCTTTTCTCTGCACTCTGCCATCTGCAGTCTGCTTCGGTGGGTCGGGTGGGGTCGAACCCACAACCAGCTCACATCGCGCCGAGCGAAGCGAGGCACGGCGGAGGCGGCCGTCGATCCCGAGCAGGGAGCGAAAGGCCGCCGCCCCCGCCGAAGGCGGCGCGTCGACGCGCCTCGTGAAAGTGGGTCGGGTGGGGGTCGAACCCACAACCTTCGGGTTAAAAGCCCGCTGCTCTGCCGGTTGAGCTACCGACCCGGTACGAAGGTAGCGGCCACAGACGACGGAGGGAACCGTCCGAGGGGCCCGCGTAGTCTCACTCCCATGACACGACGCCTCATCGCCCTCATTGCCCTCAGCCTCCTCGTCGTCGCTTGCGGCGACGACTCCACCACCGCGACCACCACTCCCGTCGTGCCTTCCCCGCTCGTCGGCACGCTCCACATCAGCGGCGGTCTGGAGGGAACCGACGAGCTCTGGCAATTGGCCGGTAACGGATCGGTCACCGGCCCGAACAACGAGACCGGACGCATCAGCGACGCGGACCTCACCGCGATCAACGACGCCCTGGTCTTCGCCGGGTTCTTCGGCCTCGACGCCCAGTACATGCCTGAGGACACCTGCTGCGACCGATTCACCTACACGATCAGCATCACGGATGGGGAGCAGAGCAACACGGTGACCACGATCGATGCCGCCGATGCGCCAGACTCGCTGTTCGCGCTGATCGATACGTTCCGCGCTGCTCTTCGCTCCGCGATCACCCCGTGAGGGTCAGCCGACGGTCGGATCTCCGGTCACCCGGCGCACCCACGGCCGGTAGAGGAAGCGCCACTTGGCCACGTAGGCGGCGTAGTGGGGGCTGGCGTACATCCGGAACGGGGTCATGCGGGCATTCGCGTCCTTGAAGCGGGCGAGGGCGTCGGCCAGTCCGGGTCCGTACTCAGCCTCCTGTTTGGGATACACGTCCGTGGTGAAGTGCTCCCACACCGCCAGGTCGTTGCGATTGACCGCGGTGAGCATCTCGACCGTGGCGGGATCCCCGAGCAGCCGTTTCTTGATGTCGTTGCTCGGGGCGACCCACTTGGAGGCATAACGGACGTCGGGGAGGGCCACGGCGCGCTGCATCATCAGCAGCGACTCGTCGAATCGGTCCGCCCGGCCCACGAAAGAGAACCGGGGGATGAGTGCGATGGCGTCCTCGGCCGTGCCGCCTGGCCCGGCGATGATCCTGGTCTGGCGGTCCCGTACCGCGTCGTGGGTGATCCACTCCCCGAATGGCAGGTTCACCCCACCCCGCTGCACGTCGTATTGGTAGTGGGAAGCGGTGCGGACGATCGGCTCGCGCAGGAAGGTCACGTACTCGATGTCGGGCTCCTCGCCCTCGAGTCCGGTGTAGACCCGCACGCCGTGGCCGAGGATGCTGCGCAGTCGTGGATACCACCGACGCACCTCGCGGAGCCCTGCCGTTGTGAGCACTTCGATGCCGGGCTCGGCGGTCAGCACGTCGCAGTGGCCCCCACCGAACGACCGCTTGAAGACCCCGGCGAGCGTGGTGCCCGCAGTCTTGTGAATGTGGACGACGCCGATCACCCCGATGGCATCGGTAAGGCGAGGCCCGACGTTGAGCGACATAGGGGCGGACAAGAGGGTGCGTCAATCGATCGCAGGTCTCATCCCTGGGGTGGTTCCATTCGCGTACCTCCTAAACCCTCCCCGCCGGTACCCTCGGCTCCGACCGTGCGGAGACTCCTGCGATCGATCGTCCTTGTCCTCCTGTCCACCTCGATGGTCCCGGTGGCGCAGGCGCTGGCGGCCACGCCCACCTGCCATGGCATCGAGGCCACGAGGGTCGGCACCGACGGAGACGACCACCTCACCGGGACCACCGGAGCCGACGTCATCCTCGGCAAGGGTGGCGACGACACGATCGACGGTGGCGGCGGCGACGACGTCATCTGCGCAGGCGATGGGGACGACGTGATCTTCGGTGGAACCGGCGACGACCGGGTCATTGGGGGACGCGGCGACGACACCCTCTCCGGCGACGACGGTGACGACAACCTGCGAGGTGGACCCGGCCGCGATCGGTTGCGCGGTGGTATCGGGAGTGATCGGATCGTGAGCGGCACGGGGCCGGACGACGTCGTGGAGAGCAACCGAACCGACATCCTCTCCAATGACCCCGAAGACCGCCTCGTCTACGAACGGCTCACCCTCGAGCCGACTGCCGGCCGCGTCGGATTCGACCTGTATGAGTACTCCGGGCCGATCGAGGTGCGCTCGGCCTCCGACGGCCTGGTGGTGGTCGAGCACGTTGCCCCCGAGACCTACCTACTCGGCATCGACGAGATGCCGTTCTCGTGGGACTCGGCGGCCCTCCAGGCACAGGTGATCGCGGCGCGCACCTACCTCGCCAACCTGGTCACCTTCCCTCGCTGGGGCCTGATGGCCACATACGGCTTCGACATCTGCGACACGACGTCGTGCCAGGTGTACGAGGGGATCGGGGTGATCGACCGCACCGCCGGCGACCGCTGGCAGGCCGCGGTTGAGGCGACCGCCGGGCAGATCCTCCTCTACGAAGGCCGGCCAGCCGCGGCGCTCTATCACGCCGCCGCCGGAAGCGGCACGCGCAGCATCCAGGACGTGTGGGGGGGATCGTCTGCGGTGCCCTATCTCCAGGCGGTGCCGATCGCCGACGAAGGGTCGGTCTACTCGCACTGGAAGTTCAAGATTCCCCTCGACGCCTTCGTGGACATACTCGCCGCCGACGGGATCACCTTCGA
>JAZDHM010000117.1:0-3393 GCA_043805935.1 Actinomycetota bacterium | reverse complement strand
CGTCTTCTGCGCGATCTTCGCCGGCCTCGCCCTCCTCTGGGAGGGGTACAAGGCGCTCGGCAAGGCCACCGGCGGGGCGATCCCGTTCACCGACATCGGGCTCCCGGTGCGGCCGGACGACTCGTCGATGCCCCACGTCATCGACGTCTTCGGAGCCCTCTTCCGTCCGGTGAGCCGGGCGCCCGATGCCGACCTGCTCGTGGTGCTCCTGTTGAAGAGCGCCCTGGTCACCTGGCATCGGGCGGCGGTCGGGTTCTTGATGGGGAGCGTCGCCGGGTTCGGCCTCGGCGCGCTGTTCGCCAGGTCACGCCTTCTCGAACGCGGGCTCATGCCGTTCGTGGTCGCCTCCCAGACCGTCCCGCTGATCGCCATCGCCCCGATGATCGTGATCTGGGGCGGGTCGGGGGCCTGGCCCTCGTGGCTGGTCCGCGCCTTCTTTCTCGACGAAACAGGGTTCTCGGTGGCGATCATCTCCGCCTACCTGACCTTCTTCCCGGTCACGATCAACTCGCTGCGCGGGCTGCGGTCGCCGGATCCCACCTCCGTGGAGCTCATGCGGTCGTATGCGGCCTCGGAGGGTCAGATCCTGTGGAAGCTGCGTCTCCCGGCGTCGCTCCCCTATCTGTTCACCGCCCTCAAGATCTCGGCGACGGCGAGCGTCATCGGGGCGATCATCGGCGAGCTGCCCGCCGGCCTGGGTGACGGGCTGGGGCGATCCCTCCTGACGTTCTCGTACTACTACATCAGCGGACCGCCCAAGCTCTACGGAGCGATCATGGTGTCGGCCCTGCTCGGCATCGCCTTCGTGGCGCTCGTTGCGCTGGCGGAGAGGATCGTGATGCGACGCGGCTACCGCCGCCGAGTCGACGACGTCACCTTCGTCGTTGGTGAGGCGATGGAGGAGCTGGCCGACGCGTAGGCTCCCCCGCCATGGCTGCCATCTTCGACCGCTACCTCCAGGCCTGGCTCGACGACGACTGGGACGCCGCCGTGGCACTGTGGTCCGAGGACGTGGTCCACCACGTGCCCGGCAGACATCGCCTCGCCGGGACCTTCCGGGGCAAGCAGGCCTTCCTCGATCACTACCACCAGGTGTTCGAAGAGGTGGGGGGCACGATCGAGGTGGTGGGGATCCACGACGTCCTCCAGTCGGAGGACCACGCCGTGGCACTGGTGACCGAGCGGGCGGTCAGGGGGGAGCGTTCTCTCGAGTTCAATCGGGTGGTGGTGTACCACACCGACGGTGAACACATCACCGAGACCTGGTCGTTCGACTTCGACCCGTACTCCATCGACGAGTTCTGGGCCTGAGAGTCACGCCACCCGACTGGTGACGTCGGCCCCTACCACCAACCCGGCCGACTCGGGAACGTGAGGCGCATGCCCGCTCACCGACCGACTCATGGACCGGACCGTGCCGGATCTGGATTCGGGGGGTTCGGGCGACCGCACGATCCAGTTGAAGCCAGACAAAGGGAGGCCGAGATGTACCTGAAGGGAGTCGGTGGCCAGGTTGGCTTCGACGGTCAAGTAGTGACCATCGACCGCAAGGGTGCCCTGGGGAGGATGTCGGGAGGGGAGGCGAAGGTGTTCCACCTCGGCGACCTTTCCGGAGTTCAGCTCAAGAAAGCCACCGCCATGATTAATGGCTTCATCAAGTTCACGCCCTCCGACGCGGGTCCCGCCGGGGCAGAGCCCAACGAGTTGCCTCGGTTCGCCACTCCCGACGCGAACTCGGTGATGTTCTACAAGAAGGACCAGCCGGCGTTCGAGAGGCTGAGGCTCGCCGTGCTCGAAGCCATCGAAGCTCGCGTGGAGTCACCACAACCGTCCGTCCCCGAGCAGATCGAGCAGCTCGCCGCCTTACGCGATCGAGGCATCCTCAGCGACGAGGAGTTCGCCACGAAGAAGGCGGAGCTCCTCACGAGGATGTGACCCGCCCCCGACACTCGTCAGCGGAGTCACCGGGTGGTTGCCGGTCGGCCTCCTGGTCAGGTGCCGGCAGCAAGTCGCCTCGACTACATCGGGTCTTGGCGCTTCGCCAGATTGTTGAAGCGGTTGAACTCGGCGGCGAAGCCGAGCTTGATCGTGCCCCTGGCTCCGGCGCGGTGCTTGGCGATTTCGACCTCGGCGATCCCCATCGTCTCGGGGTTGCCGGCGTCGTAGTAGTCGTCCCGGTAGATGAACAGCACCACGTCGGCGTCCTGTTCGATGGCCCCCGACTCGCGCAGGTCCCCCAGCCGGGGGCGCTTGTTCTCGCGTGACTCCAACTGCCGGTTCAGCTGGGACACGGCGATCACCGGGACCTGCAGCTCGCGCGCCAGGTTCTTCATCGACCTGCTGATGTCGGCGATCTCCTGCTGGCGGTTCTCGGCGGCGCGGGGGCCCTGCATCAGCTGCAGGTAGTCCACCACCACCAACGACACCCCGACCCTCCTCTTGAGGCGACGGCACTTGGCGCGGATGGCGGTGACGTTGAGGTCGTGGGAGTCGTCGACGTAGAACGGCATCTCGTACAACTTCGACGACGCCTGGCTGAGCCGCCGCCAGCGCTCGACGTCGAGGTTGCCGGTTTTGATCTTGGCGGCGTCGACCCCGGCAAGGGAGGCGAGCAGGCGATGGACGATCTCCTCCCGGCTCATCTCGAGAGTGAACAGCGCCACCGGCTGGGCATGGTCGGTGACGGCGCCGGCGATGTTGGCGGCGATGTTGATCGCCAGCGTCGACTTGCCCATGCCAGGGCGGGCGGCGATGACCACCAGGTTGGCGGGGTGGAGCCCGGCCAGGATGTGGTCGAGGTCGGCGAAGCCGGTGGGGATCCCGGTGATGTCACCGCCCGCCTCGCCGACCGACTCGATCTTCTCCAGGGCGCTCTTCAGCATCGGCCCGACCGGCTCGAGGCCCTCCCCCATCTTCCGCTCGGCAACGGCGAACACCTCGGCCTCAGCGCTGTCGAGCACCTCGTCGATGGGGATGTCGCCCTTGAGGGCGAGCGACCCCACCTCGCCCCCGGCCCTCAGCAGGCGGCGCCGCGCCGACGTCTCGTCGACGATCCCGGCGTAGTAGTCGACGTTGGAGGTGGACGGCACCCCCTCCATGAGCCGGGTGATGGCGGCGATCCCGCCGACCCGGTCGAGGGTGTCGGTGCGACGCAACCAGTCGGCGACGGTGATCGGGTCGATCGGCTGGTTGCCGTCGAACAGGGCGGTGATCGCCTCCCAGATCGACTGGTGGGCCGGCTTGTAGAAGTCATCCGCCCGGAGCATCTCCAGGGCGACGTTCGCCGCGTCCGCGGAGAGCATCACCGCCCCCAGGACGGACTCCTCGGCCTCGACGTTGTGAGGCGGGACCGTGCCTTGGGCGGTCCTGCGCTCCAGTTGAGTGGTCATGCCC
>JAZDHM010000116.1:0-7989 GCA_043805935.1 Actinomycetota bacterium | reverse complement strand
GTTCGGTGGGGAAATGGCCCCGGGCTCGGGTCGCTCGTCGCATCCGGGCGTGCAACGACTCGACGGCATTCGTCGAGTAGATCACCTTGCGGATCTCCGGTGAGTAGTCCAAGAACGGAGCGAACTCGGTCCAGGCGTTCTGCCACAGGCGGATGATCGCCGGATACCTCTCACCCCATGCCTCGGCGAAGGCGACGAACCGCTCCTTGGCGTCCTGCTCCGACACCGCGGTGTAGACCGGCCGCAGGTCCTTGGCCATCGCCTCCCAGTCGGCCTTGGAGGCGAACCGGAACGTGTTGCGGATCAAATGGAGCACACAGGTCTGCACGACGGCCAACGACCAGGTGTTCTCGATCGCCTCCGGGAGGCCCTTGAGGCCGTCACAGACCACGATGCACACGTCGACGACGCCGCGGTTCTTGATCTCGGTCAACACTTGGAGCCAGAACTTGGCCCCCTCACCGCCGTTGCCGACCCACAACCCCAAGATGTCTCGTTCGCCGTCGACGGTGACCCCAACGGCTGAATACACCGGCCGGTTGGTCACCTGCCCGTCACGGATCTTGACGACCACAGCGTCGATGAACAGCACCGGATACACCCTGTCGAGGGGCCGGTTCTGCCATCCGGACATCTCCTCGAGGACCCGGTCGGTGATTCGGCTGACCGTGTCTCGGGACACGTCGGCGCCGTAGACCTCCGCCAAATGCGCTGACACCTCGCCGGTGGTGAGCCCCTTGGCGGTGAGTGAGATCACCATCTCGTCCACCCCCGACAGGCGGCGCTGCCGTTTCTTCACCAGCTGCGGTTCGAAGCTGCCGTCCCGATCCCGGGGCACGTCGATGTTCACCGGCCCGATTTCGGTCAGGAGCTTCTTGGTCCGGGTCCCGTTGCGCGAGTTACCCGTGTTACGGCCGGCAGGGTCATGCTTGTCGTAGCCAAGATGCTCCGACATCTCCGCCTCGAGACCCGCCTCCAACACGTTCTTGGTCAGACCGCTCAACAGTCCACCAGGACCAACCAGCTCGACCCCCTCGCTGCGGGCCCGTTCCACCAGCTCCCCAGCAAGCTGCCTGTCCCCCGGCGACCTCGCCGCCGGATTCGTTGCTTCCATCACTGCCCGTCCTTTCCGCCAACCCTGAGGCAGGTCAGCATCTCAGGCCAACAGGCAGTTACACCGTCTTTCTGACACTCCCGTTACACCGTCTTTCTGACACTCCCGGGATGTCTACCCGGGCCCGCTTTCCGCAAGATGAGAGCTAGCAGCTCTGAGCTCTGAGCTCTGAGCTCTGGGCTTTGGGCTTTGAGCTTTGGGCTTTGAGCTCTGGGCTTTGGGCTTTGAGCAAGAAGCTCACAGCTCCTAGCTCCCTGCGGCTCAAGTAGCCGCGCCGATCCAGCGGCCTCTCCCGGGTACCCTCTCACCCCGTGCGCTATCTCGGCGACGTGTTCCGGGGCATCCTCATGGGATCGGTGTACGTGGTCCCCGGCGGGGACGGCGGCACCGTGGCCCTGGTGCTGGGGATCTACGAGCGGCTGATCCGCTCGCTCCACGCCGGCGCCTCCGCCCTTGGCCACCTGCTGCGCGGGCGATTCGGCGAGGCCGGCGCCCGACTGCGCGACGTCGAGTGGACATTCCTACTCCCCCTGGCCGCCGGCATCGCCGCCGCGGCGGTGACGGTGGCCGCCGTGATCGATCGGCTCCTCACCGATCACCCGGTGGCGACCTCCGCCACCTTCGTCGGCCTCGTCCTCGGCGCCGCCCTGATCGCCTGGCGGCTGGTGGCACGATGGACCCCAGCCCGACTCGGCGTGGCGGCGGCCGTCGCCGCCCTGACATTCTTCGCCCTCGGGTTCCGGCCCGACCAGCTCACCGATCCCGGCGTCGCCGCGTTCTTCGGCGCCGGTGTCGTATCCCTCGTCGCCCTGATCCTCCCCGGGTTCTCCGGCTCGACGGCGCTGGTCACGATCGGCATGTACCAGCCCTTCCTCGACGCGGTGACCCAGCGCGACTTCGCCGCCATCGCCGCCTTCCTGCTCGGCGGTCTGCTCTGCCTAGCGGCCATGTCGACCCTGCTCGACGCCCTGCTCACGTCGCGCCACGACGCGGTGGTCGCCGCACTCATCGGGCTCATGGTGGGGTCGATCCGTGCGCTGTGGCCGTGGCAGGATGCCTCGGGCGCCATGGCCGCCCCGGTGGACTGGGCAGTGCCGCTGCTGCTGGCGATAGGCGGGTTCGTCGCCGTGGGGGCGGTCGGGTGGATGGCCGGGAGGAACGTCGCCCGCCAAAGACCACTGAGCGGGTAGCGGGTGACCGCGATAGCCTCGCTCGATGTCCCATGCACTCCAGATCGTGTTCGCATGCCAGGATCCCGACCGCCTCGCCTCCTTCTGGGCGGAGGCACTGGGATACATCCTCCAACCCCCGCCTCCGGGCTACGCCACGTGGGATGAATTCGCCGAAGCCGTCGGTATCCCCATGGAGCACCGCAACGACCTCTCGGCGTGCGTAGATCCAGCCGGGATTGGCCCCCGGCTCCTCTTCGAACGGTATGACGGCGGAGCCCCGAACCAGCGGGTGCACGTCGACGTCAACTCGATCGGGAAGGGCCTGAGCCCCGAGGAACGGGCCGTTGGGCTGGAGGAAGAGCGCTCGCGGCTGGAGCGTCTCGGCGCGGAGTTCCACCGATCGGCCACCGGAATGGCGGGCGAGCACTGGTACGAGTTCCACGACCCGGAGGGCAACTGGTTCTGTGTGTAGTAGGGAGGTTTCCAGTTTCCAGTTTCCAGCTCCCCGACACTCCCGGGTCGCTCGACTTGGTCTTGCTGGTGGCTGGTAGCCGGTAGCTGGTAACGGGCCGGCCTATGGCCGGGCCTATTCGTGCTCCCCGAGGGCGATGGCGACCACCATGGCATCGCGGTCGGTGTGGGTGATAGTCACCTCGAAACCGGTGACCCCGAGCATCTCCGCCCGCCGCTTGGCCGTCCCGTAGACCCGCACCGTGGGCTTGCCACCGCCGGTGATCTCCACGTCCTGCCAGCGGATTCGTCGCCAGCCGGTCCCCATGGACTTCATCACCGCTTCCTTGCCGGCGAAGCGGGCGGCGAGGCGGCGCTCCGGACGGGCGTAGCGGAAGGCGTACTCCCGCTCGTGCGGGGTGAAGCAACGCTCGGCGAAGCGCGGGTACTTCGCCAGCACCTGCCCGACCCGTTCGATGTCGGCGAGGTCGATGCCGAGACCCACTATGCGCATCTTCAGCTACCCGCTGCCCGCAAGCCAACCAGCCGCCCACCTCTTGCTGGAAGCTGGTAGCTGGAAGCTGGTAGCGGCGAGCAAAGCGAGCCTCATTCGACGGTCACGCTCTTCGCCAGGTTGCGCGGCTGGTCGATGTCGTGCCCCCGCTCCACCGCCACGTGATAGGCCAGCAGCTGCAGCGGGACGATCGACAGGATCGGCGAGAGCAGGTCGGGCACCCGCGGGATCCGGAGCACCTCGTCGGCGTGCTTGACCACCTGGGTGTCGTCCTCGTAAGCGATCGCGATCACCAGCGCACCACGGGCCTTGACTTCTTGGATGGCGGAGACGGTCTTGTCGTACACCGCGCCCTGGGTGAGCACCACGACCACCGGCGTCCCTTCGGTGACCAGCGCCAGCGTCCCGTGCTTGAGTTCGCCGGCGGGCATCGCCTCGGAGTGGATGTACGAGATCTCCTTCATCTTGAGGGAGCCCTCCATGGCCACCGCGTGGTCGAGTCCCCGCCCAATGAAGTAGACGTCGTCGTGTCCGACGAAGCGGGCGGCGAGCGCCTCGACGTCCTGGTCCGACTCGAGGACCTCGCCGATCTTGGTGGGGATGCCGCGCAGCGCCTTGACCAGCATCTCGTCGGTATCGCGCTCGATCACGCCGCGCTCCCGGCCGATCGCCAACGCCAGCAAGTACTCGCCGACCAGCATGGTCAGGTATGCCTTGGTCGATGCCACGGCGATCTCCGGCCCGGCGCGGGTGTACAGGATGTCGTCGGCTTCCCGGCTGAGGGTCGAGCCGACGACATTGGTCAGGGCGAGCACCCGCGAGCCGAGCCGCTTGGCCAGGCCGGCCGCGGCCAGTGTGTCGGCGGTCTCCCCGGACTGGCTGATGGCGATCGTGAGGGTGCCCGGAGCGATGAGCGGGTCGGCGTATCGCAGCTCGTGGGCGTATGCCGCCTCGGTGGGGATCCGCAAGAGGCGCTCGAACACCTCTTTGCCGACGAACCCGGCATGGAGGGCGGTGCCGCATGCGGTGATCCAGATCTTGTCGAGACGGCGCAGGAAGCCGTCGGGAAAGTGCACGTTCTCCATCTCCAGGAACCCGTCGTCGCCGAGACGGCCGCTGAGTGTTTCGGTGGCTGCTTGGGCCTGCTCGAAGATCTCCTTGAGCATGAAGTGGGGGTATCCGCCGCGCTCCGCCTGCTCGGCGCTCCAGGTGATCTCGAGGGTGTCGCGCTCAACCGGCTCTCCGGCGATGGTCTCGATGCGCCATCCGTCGGGGGTGATGTCCACCATCTCACCGTTGTCGACGACGACGATGTCCCGGGTGTGGTGGAGGATGGCCGGCACGTCGGAGGCGAGAAACATCTCCCCCTTCCCGATGCCGATCACCAGGGGGCTGATCATGCGGACCGCCACCATCCGGCCGGGCTCGCGCCGTGACATCGCCACCAGGGCGTAGGCGCCCTCGGCCCTGCCGACGGCTCGCCGGACCGCCTCCAGGAGGTCGCCGTCGTACTCACGGGCGATCAGGTGGGCGAGCACCTCGGTGTCGGTCTCCGATGAGAACTCCGCACCGTCCGCCGCCAGGCCCTCCTTGAGGGCAACGAAGTTCTCGATGATCCCGTTGTGCACCACGACCACCTCGCCGCTGGGGTCGGTGTGGGGGTGGGCGTTGCGATCGCTGGGAGACCCGTGGGTGGCCCACCGAGTGTGTCCGATCCCGGACGAGCCGGCGAGCGGGTGCTCGTCGAGCATCGAGGCCAGACGACCGAGCTTTCCTTCCGCCTTGACGACGGTCAGTACCGATCCGTCGTGGATGGCCACCCCGGCCGAGTCGTACCCGCGGTACTCGAGTCGCCGCAGGCCGTCGATGATGATCGGGGCGGCATCCTGCGTCCCGACGTAGCCCATGATCCCGCACATGCGCATGTCTCCCTTCGCATTGCGAGACCGGAGAGAAACCGCGGGACTGTGAATCCCGCCTCACTCCGATGCGGCTTCTGTGTACCGGGGTCGCCCCCGGGCTTTCGCCGCACCGTCACGGCCGTGAGCGGCCGAGAGGGAATCCGCCGAATCTCTCGATGACCCTCTTCCTCGTCACCTCCCCGAAGGGAGGCCAGGCGCTCCAGAACGTCTCCGGTCTGGCAGAGTGCGCAAACAGATCGCCGTTTCCGACGGGTTTCGGCTTGTCTCCAAACCGGAACCCGTGCCCGGGTCGAGCCTGTTTGCGTGCTCTGGTGTTTCCTCAGTTGTCAGTTCTAGGGCGTCACATTACCGGTCGTCTTCGGCTACGCCACCCAGCTCCCGGCGAACGACGATCACCAGGTCGTCGGCGATCGCGGCCGCCTCGTGGCCCTCCTTGGCCTCGACCATCACCCGCACGACCGGCTCGGTGCCGCTCGCCCTGACCAGGACGCGGCCGTCCTCGCCGAGGCGCTTCTCCATGCGGGCGACCGTCGACCAGATCGGATCGGCGTCGGCGAGCCGTTCCTTGACCCGCACGTGGACGCTGCGTAACACCTGGGGGTACTCCACCATCACCCGCCGCAGCTCCTTCAGCGGGGCGCCGGTGGCGGCCAGCACCTCGAGGAGGCGCAGGCCGGTGAGCAGCCCGTCGCCGGTCGAATGGTCGCGGAACAGCACATGGCCGCTCTGCTCGCCCCCGAGGCCCGCGCCCTGGCGGCGCATCTCCTCCAGCACGTAGCGGTCACCCACCGGGGTTTCCACGACGTCGAGGGACAACTTGCGCATCGCCATCCGGAACCCGAGGTTCGACATCACCGTGGTGATGACCCGGTCCCCGGGCAGCTCGCCACGGTCACGGAGGTGGCGGGCGAGAACCGCCATGATCACGTCACCGTTGCACACCTGGCCGTCTTCGTCGACGGCGATGCACCGGTCGGCATCGCCGTCGAACGCCAGGCCGATCCGTCCCGCAGCTCGCTCGGCGAGGGCCTGGGGATGCACTGCCCCGCAACCGTCGTTGATGTTGGTCCCGGTCGGGTCCACATTGATGGCCTCGATCGTGGCTCCCAGATCCTCGAACAGCCTCGGGGCGGCGAGGAATGCCGCGCCGTGGGCGCAGTCGAGGAGCACGTCGAGGCCCGACAGCCGATAGTCCGCCTGGGCCGCCAGATGGCCGACGTAGCGGCCGACGGCGTCGGGCATGGGGACCTGGATGCCGATGGCATCGCCGCTCACCTCCGCCCAGGGCGGCCCGTGGCGATATCGGGCTTCGATCGCCGCCTCACGGTCGTCGCCGAGCTTGGCGCCGTCACCTCCGAAGAACTTGATCCCGTTGTCGGCGGCCGGGTTGTGGCTGGCGCTCACCATCACCCCGTACGCCGAATTGGTCGCCCTGGTGTGGAAGGCGACCCCGCCGACGGGAATGATCCCCAGGTCGATCGTGTCGCTGCCGGCGGCGTTGAAGCCGGCATGCACCCCCGCGGCCAGCATCTGTCCCGACCGGCGGGTGTCGCGGCCGACCACGGCGAGGCCCTGACGGCCGTCGCCGGCCGCTCGCGCCAGCCCCATCGCCATGTCGGCGGTGAGCTCGACGTTGGCCCGTCCCCGAACCCCGTCGGTTCCGAACAGCGGTTGGTGCACCATGTCCGATTCCCTTCGGCTGGTGGTGCGGGGGACGTTTAGCGCTTCGTGTACTGCGGGGCCCTGCGGGCCTTGCGAAGGCCGTACTTCTTGCGTTCCACGGCGCGGGCGTCGCGGGTGAGCAGGCGAGCCCTCTTCAGGGCGGGCCGCAGCTCCGGTTCCACCTCGATGAGGGCCCGGGCGATGCCGAGCCTCAGGGCGTCGGTCTGCCCGCTGGTCCCGCCGCCTTCGAGCTGGGCTTCGACGTCGTACCGGGTCTCCGCCCCCACGGCGCGCAACGGCTCGAGCACGCGCAGCCGCTGCGCCATGCTTGGGAAGTACACCTCGATGGCCTTCCCGTTGAGGGTGACCTTGCCGGCGCCGTCGTAGAGGCGGACCCGGACCACCGAGGTCTTGCGGCGTCCGACGGTCTGGGCGAGCGGCTTGGGCATCAGACTTCGACCTTTCGGGTGTCGAGGACGAGCGGACGGGGGGTCTGGCCGGCGTGGGGATGATCCGCGCCCGCATACACCTTCAACTTGCGGCCCATCGCCCGGCCGAGCCGGTTCTTGGGGAGCATCCCCCGCACCGCCTTCTCCACCACCCGCTCCGGATGGGTCGCCAGCATCTCCCCGAAACTGGTGGCCGTCAGGCCGCCCGGGTAGCCGCTGTGGTGGTAGTAGTTCTTGGCATCGGCCTTGGCGCCGGTGACGGCGACCTTGGAGGCGTTGACCACGATGACGTAGTCACCCATGTCCATGTGGGGAGCGAAGGTGGCCTTGTGCTTCCCGCGCAGCAACTGAGCGACCTCGGATGCCAACCGCCCCAGCGGCAGGCCGGTGGCGTCGACGATCCACCAGGACCGAGCGACATCGGTCGGCCGCGGCGTGAAGGTCTTCTGCAGCTTCATTCGGAGTCGTTCCCTCTCGCGGAGAGTGTGCGTTGTGACGCACAAAGGCAGCCCCGCGACGGCGGAGCGGCTCGGCATGGTAGTGCTTCGCTTCGCTCAGCGGCAATTCGCCATTCGCAAGGCGTCGCCCGTCGCCCGTCGCCCGTCACCCGTCACCCGTCACCCGTCACCCGTCAGCGAACCGTCCACCGCTCAGCGCCGACGGTCAAGTCCCGACGAGCCAACGAGCGAAGCGGTGAACGGCAGGC
>JAZDHM010000115.1:0-5079 GCA_043805935.1 Actinomycetota bacterium | reverse complement strand
GATGCGTGCCGCATCGGGCGTGGCCGGCTGCCACATCCCGGCACCGGCGTAGCACGCACCCGGTTCGATGTGGAGATAGAAGCCGGGGGCGTGCACGTCGTCGCGGGAGGCGACGTGGCGGAAGTGCAGGCCGGCGTGGGTCTTGTACGGGGTCTTGTCCTTGGCGAACCGGGTGTCCCGCTGGATGCGGAACAGCGAGCCGCCGACCTTGCTCGGATCGGCGATGAAGTTCGGGGAGATGGCGTAGAGCCGGTCGGCGAAATCCTCGATGAAGGCAATGGCGGGGCCGCGGACGTGCTCTTCGTATCGGTCCTGGTTGGCCTTGAACCAGAGGCGGTCGTTGTTGTCGGCGAGGTCCTCGAGAAAGGCGAAGGTCCTGTCGCTGAAGTAGCGGGGCATGTCGGCAAGGTACCCGGGATCGCCCCGGCACGGGAGGGGGTCGTGGGCGTACCAGCCGCGGCCGGCGGACTCAGGCAAGGAATGGCGGTCCAAGGGGCCGAAGGACCTTGGCGGAGCGATCGGGGGTGGGGATACGGTCGTGCTGCGCTGCCGGGCGCACCGGAGGCGCGGAAGGTGGACACATGGGTGCATCTACAGCGCCGGGTTCTGCAGGAGGACGCGGCCGGGTGGCCGGTGCGCTGGTGACCATCGCCAGCGCCGGGTTGATGGGTGGGATGGTGTTCGCTCCGTGGCTGGGTCCGGGCTCGGCGAGTTCAGGGTCCGCCTTGACCGGATGGGACATCTCCGACATCGCCACCGGCGGACAGAAGTGGTTCATCTCGAACTTCTTCGACGGCTTCAGCCCGTTCTTCCCGGGTCTCACCGTGCTCGTCGCGGCGGCGATCGTGGCGCTCATCGGGGTCGGGTTGCTGGTGGCTGTACGGCGTGTCCGGGGGGGTACGGCCGTGCTGCTGCGGTTGATCGGGATCGCCGCCATGGCACTGCCGGTGGTCGACGTGGCGATCGTGCTGACCAGCGGCCCCGGATCCGACATCGTGTTCTTCCAGTGGGGGTTGATCGGGGCCGTGGTCGGCGGGCTGGGCGCCGTGTTCGGCATCGCTTGGGCGACCGGCAAGCCGCCACTCACCAGGGGCCTTCGCCCGGACGCCTAGGAGCAAATCGAGAAGCGGGCCGGGTAGCGCCAAAGGGGGTACGCGACAGTTCGCGTACCCCTAGTGGTTCGACGCCACCCGGGTCGCCTCGACGATGATCGTCACCCGCACCATCCCCTTGCTGAGCCACGGGTATTTTTCGACCCCGCGCAGGTACTTGCGGGCGAGGGCGTCGATCACCGCGACTCCATCCGAGGTGCGCATCTCGACCACCCGACCCTGGATCGAGTAGTTCAGGTACTGGTCGCATTCGTCGCTGATCGAGATCGCTACGTGAGGATCGTGTCTCATGTTCCGCCACTTCCGCCGACCCTCGGCCGTGTTGAGCACGATGCGGTCGCCGTCGCGCATGATCCACATCGCACTCGCCTGAGGGGCGCCGTCGGGGTCGAGAGTGGTGAGGTGGGCAAACGCCTTGCCGTCGAGGATCTGCTTGAGGCGGTCGGGGAGGACGACGGGGGAGCCGGGCATGGGGAGGAGGGTAGGGGTGCGGAGGTCGTCAGTCGTTAGTCGTCAGTCGTCAGCAATTGGCGATGAGCTATGAGCTGTGAGCAATCCTCAGTCAGTAGTTGGACAGAGGCCTCGGTTTGCAGGAGCCGACTATTCAACCGTCGGCAAACCCGATGGCTTGGCGCTTCTCTTGCTGGTGGCTGGCAGCTGGCAGCTGGTTGCTGGTAGCGGGCGACGGGCGACGGGCGCGACGGGCAACGGGTGACTCTCTTGCTGGCAGCTGGTAGCGGGTAGCGTCTTCCGCATGGACACCGGCCTGCGGGACACGGGCGTGATCGTCACCGGTGGCGCCGGAGGCATCGGGAGTGAGGTGTGCCGGGCGTTCGCCGCCGAAGGCGCCCGGGTGGCGGTGCACTATCGGTCGTCCGCCGATGAGGCGCGTGCGCTCGCCGACGAGATCGGCGGGGTGGCGATCGAGGCCGACCTGCGCGACCCCAAAGCGGTGGACGCCCTCTTCACCCGGGCGATCTCGGCCCTCGGCCGGCTCGACACGGCCGTGGCCAACGCCGGGGTGTGGCCCCGCGACCCGGTGCCGGTCTGGGAGATGGACCCGGCGCGATGGGAGGCGACCGTCGCCTCGAATCTGACCGCCACCTTCCTCACCGCCCGGGCTTTCCTCCGCCACGCCGCCACCGCCGGCGGAGGGGCGCTCGTGCTCGTCGGGTCTACCGCCGGAGTGTTCGGCGAGGCCGATCACGCCGACTATGCCGCCGCCAAGGGGGCGATCATCAGCGGCCTGCTGCTCAGCCTCAAGAATGAGGCCGCGCGAATCGGGGTGCGGGTCAACGCCGTCGCCCCGGGATGGACGGTCACCCCGATGATCGGCGACAAGGGCCTCGAACCCGGCCATGTCGCCCGGGTCACGGCCACGATGGCGCTGAAGAAGTTCGGCAAGCCCCGGGACGTCGCCGCCCAGATCGTCATACTCGCCTCGCCGATCCTGTCGGGGCACGTCACCGGCCAGGTCGTGATGGTGGCGGGCGGCATGGAGGGAAGGATCGTCGACTAGCGATTCCCGGTGCGCAATGCGCAATACGCAATGCGACCTTCGACCTTCGACAGAGCAGCGTGGAGAGCGAAGAGCGAAAGGCGAAGAGCGAAACTCGGTGAGCGCGCAGCCTGCTGGTAACTGGTAACGGTTGGCACCTCGTCGTCGCGTCTCTTGGGGACAGCTCTAGCGGGGGCGGGAAGCGAGACCCCCCTCCCCCTCGCTTCGCTCGGGTACTCCCCCCTCAGGGGGGAGAACAGGAAGCGGGCGACGGGTGACGGGTAACGGGTAACTTCTTTCTCATGGACGTGATCACCAGATTCAGCGAGGCCCTCGGCAACGAGGTCGGGATGGGCGACTGGTTCGAGATCACCCAGGACCGAGTCGACGCCTTCGCCGACGTCACTAACGACCACCAGTGGATTCATCAGGCCGGACCGCAGGCCAATGCCGGGCCGTTCGGCGGGCCGATCGCGCACGGATTGCTCACTCTGTCGTTGCTCACCGCCTTGACCCGTCCGGTCATGACCCGGCTGTCGGAGGGCACCCGGATGGCGGTCAACTACGGGTACGACCGGGTTCGGTTCATCACGCCGGTGCGGGTCGGCTCGCGGCTGCGCGGTCGGGTGCGCCTCGTCGAAGCCGAAGGCATCGACGGCGGCATCCAGGTGAAGGTCGAGGTGACCGTCGAGATCGAGGGCGGCCAGCGTCCGGCGTTGGTCGCCGAGAACCTCGTCAGGTTCTACCTGTAGAGGGTACGCGATTAGGTCGCAGGTCCCATGACGGTTCGGCTTGAGGCAAGCCGAACCGTCATCCCGGGGCGAGCCTGATCGCGCACCCTCTCAGTCCTCACTCGGCCGGTGGCATCTCCGGCTCGACCAACCCGATCACGTTGCCGGCCGGGTCGGCGAACTGGGCGTAGATCACCATGCCGGGGAGGACGGTCCGCGGGATCACCGTCTTGCCGCCCGCCTTGGTGATCGAGACCAAAGCCTTGTCGATCGAATCGACCTGCACGTAGAGGGTGACCATCCGGTCGATTCCGTCGGGTGGAGTGCCGACGC
This sequence comes from Actinomycetota bacterium, assembly GCA_043805935.1. Classification (GTDB taxonomy): domain Bacteria; phylum Actinomycetota; class Acidimicrobiia; order Spongiisociales; family UBA11373; genus RBG-16-68-21. The sequence continues at coordinate 1,405 of JAZDHM010000115.1, read as the reverse complement.
CGCCGCCCGGTGAGCCCTCAGCCGTCTTGACCAGGGTGTACCCCTCACCGGCGTCCTGCATGTTCCATCCGAATTGGCTGGCATAGAACTGCCTGATCCCGGCGTGGTCCTTCCCCAGGATCTCGAAGTGGACGATCGGCGACCCCATGGATCCTCCTGTAGGTGACGTCGGCGGCGAGCCTACGCGGGTCAACCTTGCCAGGTGGTGACGCCCGCCGGTATCGCGATTGGCGCTCCCAGCACCCACGTGCCGAGCACCTCGACTCGGCGCAGCTCATCCGGCGTCGCTGCGACCGGATCGTTGCCAAGGATGGTGAACGAGGCCGGCGCCCCTGGCCGCAGCGCCGCCTCCTCGCCGATCGCCCCGGCGGACCCATCGGTGAACAGGGCGAGCGCCTCGGCAGCGGTGAGGCCCTGGGCTGGGACGATCCCGCACCGGTCGCGTGCCGCCGCCATGTTGGGGAGGGGATGAGGCGGCTCGACCGGCGAGTCGGAGCCTCCGGCGAGGGGGACGCCGAGGTCGGCGAGGGAGCGGAACGGGTAGGTGCGCTCGAGCCGCTTGGGTCCTACCCGCTTCTCCAACCAGCCGGTTTCCGAGGCCATGAAGGCCGGTTGGACCGATGCGGTGACTCCCAGCCGGGCGAAGCGGACGATGTCGGCTTCGGTGAGCACCGACGCATGTTCGATCCGCAGCATCGCCGGGTCGGCGCCTTCTCCGATGAGCCGCTCCATGAGATCGAGCACGCCGGTGTTGGCGCGGTCGCCGATGGCATGGATGGCCACTCGCCCACCGAGGCGCATTGAGGCGCGGGCAAGGTCGGCCGCCCACGCCGGGTCGAGCCGATCGGTTCCGCGCTGCTCGGGGAGATCGGCGTAGCCCTGGTGCATCGCCGCGGTGTGGCCGCCCAGGGAGCCGTCGGAGAAGATCTTGACGCCGATGAAGCGCATCCGACCCCCGGCGTCGGCAAGCCGCTCGGCGGCACGCTCGAGATCGGCGGCATCGTCGGCGATCACCATCACCCCTATCGTGATCGGGATCCGGGGGGCGGCGTCGATGAGCGCGTCCAGCTCGGACCCGGCGCCGGCCCAACACCCGGCGTCGGTGGATGCCATCGCTCCGGCCCCACTGAGGCCCACCGCCGCCAGCGCCCTCGCCGCCTCCACCACTTGGTCGGTGGTTATCGGGGGCGCCAGTGCGCGGATGACCGAGCTCACGGGGTCAGCGGCGGTCTCGCGCAGCACTCCCGTGAGGCGACCGGCGGCGTCGCGGTCCATCGACCCTCCCGGCGGGTCGAGGGTGCGCTCGTCGATCCCGGCGATGGCGAGGGCGGCCGAGTTGGCCACCGACACGTGGCCGCAATAGCGCACCAGGAGCACTGGCCGGTCGGGCACCACCCGGTCGAGG
>JAZDHM010000114.1:0-3098 GCA_043805935.1 Actinomycetota bacterium | reverse complement strand
CTTCATCGTCCCACCACCCTGGCTACAAACGTAACGATGGTTATGAGGGCCGCCACAAGGGAGATGAGTCCCATTGGCCCCAGTCGCTTCATGTGAGAACCGCCGACGACACGCCTGTCGCGATGAGGGTGGGATCCACGGTCATCGAGCGGCGCTTCCGTGGATCAAAGAGGAGCGTATGGGCCGAAGGCTCGGCTCCCGAAGATGGGGTCGGCAGCGGGGTCATCTCACCAATGCTCCGCCACGCGGTCCTGCAGCTCGATCGGCATGGCCATGATCTTTCCGCGCTCGGGGACGGTCAGCCAGAGGGCCTGCTTGGCCGTCTCGGGGCGGAGGTTCAGCCCGAAGGCGTACTCCGAGTAGCCGACCATCGAGCCGCCCATGATGACGCCCGGCAGGTCGAGATACTGGTGGAGGTGGCCGATCACCATGAGGTCCATCGGCATCTGGGCGACCATCTGGCGCTGCCCCTTGCGGTGCTGGCCGAGGGACAGCGGAGCGTATGCGCCGGAGATCCCGGTGCCGCCTTGGAACTGGTCGCCGTGGGTAAGGAGGTGGTTGCGCCCGTAGAGCGGGACGTTGAGGTCCATCGAGTCGGAGACCTCGACCCGGACGGCTGACTTGCGATCGGCCAGCCGGTCACGGACGACGGTCCACAGGAGCCACTCAACGTTGGAGTGGGCGCGGCCCTTGAACACGGGCTTGACCGTCGTGCGCCCGTGGTTGCCCACGACGGCGTGGACGGAGACGCGCCCGGCGTACTCGGCCTCGAGGAGCTGGAGCGAGGCGATGACCTGCTCGACCCAGAACAGGACGGAGGCCAGCAGGTGATCCTCGTTGGACTCCTTCAGCTCGGCGTGGATGTCGCCGGAGAGGATGTCCCCCGTCGCGGGGATGACGAGCCCTTCGATCCTGACCCCGGCGAAGTAATCGCGGGGCAGGGTGACGACCTTCTCGGTCCACTTTCGGAAGCGGATCAGGGCGATCTCGCGGTTGTAGGCGTTGAGGCCCATGATCTCTTCGGGCCGCACAATCTCGTCGAAGTGGCAGTCGGTGAGCTGGGCCACGATGAGGCCGGCGTGCGTGGCCTTCGTGCGGGGCTTGATCTCCCACGTCGGCGGGGCGATGGCCGCCTTCCGGGCTCCCTCGTAGAACCCGAGGAGCTTGCGGAGCTCCTTGCCCTCGGCCGTCAGCTCCGCGACCTCGTGGCGGAGGAAGCGGGTCTGACTCTCGATCTCGTCCTGGATCCTCTGTTCGGCCTTGAGGTCGTCTTCGAGGCTCACGGCTTATGCCCGCTTGCGCGGTGGGACTCGACGGTGCCCTTGCCGGCGCCGTATCCGCGCCGCTGGGCGGCCCGGAAGATGCTGGCGTGGGTGAACGAGCGATCGAGCATGGCCGATGCCCACTCCTTGCGGTCGGCCTCGGTGAGGGTCTGGAGCCAGGTGCAAAGCCGACACTGTGATCTCGGGTCCTGGTCGGCCTTGAGTTCTTCGAGCAGGTTCATTCCGTCTCCTGTCATCGGAGGGCGTCGACGAGGCCGAGGCGCAGGGCCTCGTCCGAGTCGATCCACCAGTTGCGTCGGCCCCACTTCTCCCGGATCTCATCGACGCTCATCGTCGAGCGCGAGGCGAAGATCTGCAGGACCCGCTCCTGGACCTTCTTGATCCACTCGACCGTGTCCTCGACCTCGCCGATCTTGCCTTCGGCGTGGAACGAGGCTTCGTGGATCATCAGCCACGCCTCGCGGCCCATCGTCCGCACGTCGCCGGCTTGGAGCAGGATGCCGGCCATGCTGGCGGCGACGCCGAGGGTGGAGGTCGTGATCCTGTGCCCCTGGGCGCGCAGGTCGAGGATGAAGTCGAACAGGGCCATCCCGTCCACGACGCTCCCGCCGCCCGAGGTGAAGATGATCTCGATGGGCTGGCCGGGATAGACCCGGTGCCATTCGGTCAGGCGGTTGATCGCGCACTTGACCGAGGACTCGTTGACGTAGCCGTTGAACGAGTAGACCCGGTTGTAGTCGTTGCTCGCAAGCGAGGCGGCCGTCTCTCGTTCCACGGCTTCCCGCGCATAGCGGGAGACGATCGCCATGTTCGCCGCGTTGTCGGCCTCGGACTGTGCTTTGGCCGCCTCGGCCCGGAGCTTGACGGTCTCGGCCCTGACCTTCTCGGTCTCGGCGATGGTGAGGTCCGCCTCCTCCTTCGTCGGGAGGCGTTCTGTGGTGGGCGTCGGGTCGGGCATGATGCCTCCCTTAGACCGTGAACAGGATGGCTTTGAAGACCCGGTGGCCCCGGTAATAGCCGCTGGCAATCTCGTTCGCGAGAAGCCACTCCGCCCACCAGCGGGTCATGACCGGCAGGTACTCGGTCTTGCCGTCCGCGTAGGTCAGCACGAGCCGGACGTGCCCGAAGGGGTCACCGGACACGGGGGTCCTTCCCGGTGCCCTCGCAGTACGGGCAGCGGTGGTCCTGCGGTCGCGGAGGCTTCGAGTAGGTCGGCTGGCCCGTGAGCCGATCCCAGTAACCCGCGCCGACGCAGACCGGGCAGGTCATCGGACCCCCTCGACAGCGGGGTTGGCAGTTGCCCTCGGTGGGGTGTGCGGGACGGTGAAGATGTGCCACACGAGACGACGGCCCCCGAACTCGATGAACCCGCTGCGCAGGCTCAGGCGGAACCAGTACCAGCGTCCGCGAACGGCAATGCGATGGCTCATCCCTCGGTGACCTCGACCCGCTTCTTGCGGCGGGCGATGTTGAAGTACCGGATGCCGGCGAGGGATGAGTGGACGGGGCGCAGCGAGAGCCCCCACTCGTCCCCGGTCCACCGTTCGAGGAGGAACAGGCACCGCTCCGAGTCGAACAATTGGACCGCCTCGATGTCACCGGAACCGTCGTCGGCGTGGCGAACCTCAACCCGGTACTTCGGGTCGGGCACGCAGGCGAGGCAGTGGCCCCAGAGGTGCGTGTGGGCAGGCGCCCAGTCCGCCTCCGGGCGGAAGTCGCCGTAGGTGGTGCGGGGCGCCGCGAGTTCGTCCGCGGTGCGGTCAGTCATCGCGACTACAGGCCGATCGCGTTCAGTGGGGCAACCGCGGGCGACTC